>CAXUIA010000073.1:0-9990 GCA_964250835.1 uncultured Acetobacteraceae bacterium
ATCCACCATGATGCTGAACATCCCCGCCGCCGTAACGCATCCTTTCGACAGCCTTCTGATCGCCCATGCGCCAGCGGCGGCCTCACGTCGGGCGCCTGGCCGGCGCTCTGGTCACGGACCGCCTGATGCTTTCTGGCACATGCGGCAGTACCGATGCTCGGGAGATCACCGGCGCCTGCGGAACAATATCCTTACGCGCCGACATTGCACCCACGTCCAAGAAACGCGGCTATGGACCCGATCCCCCACACTTGCACGTCATACCCTCGCGGACCTCCTGAGCCGCCGTCGGAGCGACGCCTGTCACGGCACAACCGGCGAGGGACACGATCGACAACAGCAGCCATCCCCGACGCACGCAATTCAGCAACCTTCCATCCCGGTGTCGCCCGCCAGCCACCCGAAGCCTCCAACCCGGCCGCTCAGACACTCCCCAGGTGCGTATCCCCACCAGGCCTTGAAGAAGTAACACCCACGGCAAGACCATCAATAAAACCCGTGCTATGCAAACCGGCACGCCCTCCGAAAGAGCCTGCCATGCCTCGCGCCCTCTGCCTCGCAGCCTTCCTGCTCGCGCCTCCCGCTCTTGCCGACGACGCGTTGCAAACCGCAATCCACGCCTCCACACGCACACCCAAGTTCGTCGCCCGCGACGCCGCTCGCCACCCCTATCAGGAGCTGAGCTTCTTCGGCATCACACCCAAGTCGACCGTTGTCGAGATCTGGCCCGGCGGAGGTTACTGGACCGAAATCCTCGCCACCTTTCTGCACGACCAAGGCGCCTATAACCTTGCCGTCGCCCCCGCCGGCTCCACCCGCGAGGATGCACACTTCACCCTCTCCCCTGCGCTCAAGCAGACAATGGCCGCCAACCCCGCCGTCTACAGCACCATCAGGATGACCAGCCTTGCTCACGGCCACGACGACCTGGCTCCGCCCGGTAGCGTCGATTTCGTCCTCACCTTCCGCAACCTGCATAACTGGATTGAGCAGGGCGACGCCCCCGAAATGCTGGCCGCCATCAGGCGCGCGCTCAAGCCAGGCGGCGTCCTCGGCATCGAGGACCATCGCGCTCGCCCGGACCAGCCTCAGGACCCGACAGCATCCGACGGTTACGTCCGCCAGGATTACGCGACCAAGCTCATCGAGCATGCCGGCTTCGCCCTCGTCGCCTCTTCGGAAATCGACGCCAACCCGCGTGACACCACCCATTGGCCGCAGGGCGTCTGGACGCTCCCGCCGGTGCTGGCACTCGGCAAGGTGGACCGCGCCAAATATGAAGCGATCGGCGAGGCCGACAACTTCGTCCTGAAGTTCCGCAAGTCCCCCTGAGCAAGGTTCGGGCTACCACACGCAGCTCATCCTCGACATAACGGACGGACCGGTTCAGGGCAGCGCCCTGGTCCACGACCTTGTTCCCCGGAGCCTCAGTGAACCGTCTCGCCGCCCTGCTGACCCTTGCCGCCACCTCGGCACTCGCCGCCGGCACACCCCAACCCCTTCCAATGCCGCCCGCCATCGCCAGTCCTCGTGACGTTCCCTATCCCGGAACGCTGCGCCTCTCCGTCGATGCGACCGACCTCGCGCGTCACGTCTTCACCGTCCACGAAACGCTCGACGCCAGCCCTGGCGACTTTGTCCTGCTCTACCCGCAGTGGATCCCCGGCAGTCACGGTCCGACCGGTCCGATCGAGCTCCTCGACGGCCTCGAGTTCCACGCCGAAGGCCAGAGGCTCGCCTGGCATCGCGATCCCGTCGACATGTATGCCTTTCACGTCCAGGTCCCCGAAGGTGTGACCATCCTCCACGCCGACTTCCAGTTCCTCTCGCCCACCGACGAGAGCCAGGGCCGCGTCGTCGTCACTCCCGACATGCTCGACCTGCAGTGGAACACCGTCGTGCTCTATCCGGCCGGCTACTTCCTTCGCGACATCCACGCCGCCGCCTCCCTCCACCTTCCCGACGGCTGGCAATACGGAACCGCGCTCGAAACCAGCCTTGCCGCCAACAACATGGCCGATTTCAGCCCCGAGCCACTCAACGTGCTGTTTGACTCGCCCCTGTTCGCCGGCCGCAATTTCGCGCGCTTCGACCTCGCGCCGAACGGCGCGGCACCCGTCCATCTGGACGTCGTGGCCGACAAGCCTTCCGAGCTCGCCGCCACGCCCGACGAGCTCGCGCACCATCGCGCCATCATCGATCAGGCCGCCAGACTGTTCGGCTCCCACCATTACGACCATTACGATTTCCTGCTCGCGCTCAGCAACGAGCTCAGCGGCGAGGGCCTCGAACATCACCGTTCAAGCGAGAATGCGACCAAGCCCGACTACTTCACCAAGTGGGACAGCAGCTTTGCCGTGCGCGACCTGCTCACCCACGAATACACCCATTCCTGGAACGGCAAATACAAGCGCCCCGCCGACCTCTGGGCGCCCAACCTCAACACCCCCGAACGCGACAGCCTGCTCTGGGTCTACGAAGGACAGACCGAGTATTGGGGCCAGGTGCTCGCCGCCCGCGCCGGCCTTTGGACACGCGTGGAGGCGCTCGACTCGCTCGCCATCATCGCCGCCATCCAGCAGTGCGAGGTCGGCCGCACTTGGCGCCCGCTCGCCGACACCACCAACGACCCGATCTTCCTCCGTCGCCGGCCGCTGCCCTGGATCAGCTGGCAGCGCGAGGAGGACTACTATCTCGACGGCCTCCTGATCTGGCTCGACGCCGACACGCTGATCCGCGAACGCACCCACGGTTCCAAATCGCTCGACGACTTCGCTCGGGCCTTCTTCGGCACCGACGACGGCTCCTACGGCGTCTCCACATACAAGTTCGACGACGTCGTTCACGCCCTCAACGCCGTCCTGCCCTATGACTGGCAACAGTTCCTGCAGGCTCGCCTCGATGAGGCGAGCGGCAATCCACCGTTCGACGGCCTCTCCCGCGGCGGCTATCGCCTGGTCTACAACGCCACGCCGAGCGCCTTCGCGGCCAGTTATGAACACGAGCGCGGCGTGCACGACTTCACCTGCTCGATCGGGATCACGCTCAAGGACAGGATCGTCAAGTCGGTCGCCTGGAACAGCCCCGCCTGGCAGGCCGGCCTGATCTCGGGCAGCACGCTGCTGGCCGTGGACGGAAACAGCTATACCAACCCCGCCGAGCTCACCGACAGCATACGCGACGCCGGCGCCAACCATGCCGCCATCGACCTGTTGGTGCTCACCGGCACCCACACCCGAACCATCCACCTCCAGAACGTTCCCGGACCGCGCTACCCCCACCTGGTGCCGATCGGCACGGGCCCGCGAACGCTCGACGCGATCCTCGCCGCCAAACCCTGACGCTCTTCACCCTTCGCTAACCGTAATCCTACACGCTTCTCCGCAACCAACGGAGAGCATTATGTCGGTTGTTCCAAGCGTCGCAGCCACCAGCCCGCGTCCACGTTCCGCGTGGAGCTTGCGCACGAAGCTCGCCGCCGGCTTCGGCATGCTGATGATGCTGTCCGTATCGCTCGGCCTGTTCGCGCTCAACCGCATGGCGGTCACCGACCACACGGCCGCACTGATGCGCGACGACTTCTTTCCGCGAATCAACATCGTGGCCAAGATGGTGCTCGACATCAATGACATCAGACGCGGCGAAGCGTTGCTCATCCTCAACCCGGATGGATCACCCGACAACCTGAACATCACGCTTTCCATCCAGCGTTCGATAAAGGAGGTGGAGCAGTCACGTCGGCAATACCGCGCATTTGAAGATGCCGGCGTCGAGCACGACCGTTGGACGTCCGTTTTCGACGCCGCGTGGCCGCTGGTTCTTGCCAGCCAGCATGACATTGTTCGCTTCAAATCAGGCAACGGGGACAAGCAGGCCGCCGCAGCCTATTTGGCAAGCCACGACGCCTTTCACCGCATCATGGAGTTCATCCGGTGGGATTGTTCATACAACATTGATCACGGAACGAGAGCAATCACCGACAGCCGTCGGAGCTTCACGACATCATGGTGGCTCATCACCGGCGGTCTTGCGCTGGTCATCCTTCTCAGTATGGCCACGGCATTCGCCCTGGTCCGGCACATTTCGGCCCCGCTGGTTCAAATGACGGCCGCCATGCGCCGCTTGGCCGAGCGCGACTTCACGACCGCCATTCCTTGCGTCGGCCGCGGCGACGAGGTGGGCGCCATGTCGGCCGCTCTGCAGATCTTCAAAGACAACTTGGTCGAGGGCGAGCGCGCTTCGGTTGAGCGCCGCGCGGCTCGCGAAGAGCAGGCCAAGCGCAACGCCGATCTCGTCACCTCCTTCGAGGAGCGCATCGGCGGCACCGTCTCGATCTTGGCCTCCGCGTCGACCGAAATGGAGGCAACCGCCCGCGCCTTGACCGAAACCGCCAACGAAACCAGCTACCAAGCCAACGCCGCCAGCAACGCCGCCGGCCTCTCGAGCGTCGCCGTGCAGACCGTCGCCGCGGCGTCGCAACAACTCTCGGCGTCCATAAGCGAGATCAACCGCCAGGTAGCCACCTCGGCCACGCTCACCGGCAACGCCGTGCAATCGGTCAAGCAGACCGACGAGACCGTCAAGGCGCTCGCCGAGACCACGTCGCAGATCGGCCACGTCGTCGAGCTGATCAACGGCATCGCCAGCCAGACCAACCTTCTCGCACTGAACGCCACCATCGAAGCGGCCCGCGCCGGTGAAGCCGGCAAGGGCTTTGCCGTTGTCGCCTCCGAGGTCAAATCACTCGCGCACCAGACCGCCACGGCGACCGGCGAGATCGGCGCCCAGATCGCCCGGGTTCAGCAAAACGTGGCGGGCGCGGTGACCGCCATGCGCAACATCGCCGCCAGCATCGAGGAGGTTGGCGCGATCACCACCGCAATCGCCGCCGCCGTCGAGCAGCAGGGTGCGGCGACCGCCGAGATCGCCCGCAACGTTCAGCAAACCGCCCAGACGACCGACGACGTCACCACCAACATCGCAGGCGTCAACCGGTCAGTCACCAGCACGGGAGCCGCCGCCTCTCAGGTCCTCGGCGCCGCCGGCGACCTCTCCCGACAGGCTGAAGGTCTCTCCCTGGAGGTAAGCCGCTTCGTCTCGTCCATCCGCGCCGCTTAGACAAGAGTCCGGGGCGCGGCGCCTGGACCCTGCTTGAGCCGAACGACCGCAGACCCTCGCCACGCACCCCATACCTGGCGCGATGACGTCGACATACCTTACACTTTCGCCACGATCTTCCGCCCCGTGCCTCGCAACCCACTGATTAGACTGTTACGTAACGTTTGGTATGATTGTTGCAACGCCGTTGACATCCATACTGGGAGAAGCGATGTCTACGACTGCGTTCCGGGCTGTCGTCCTCGCCTCGACGGCGATGAGCCTGTCCCTGACCATGACCTCCGCCAAGGCGGACCCGATGTTGCCCGTCGGAACCGACCTCAACTTCAACGTGTCTTCCAACAACGTTAATCCCGGCACCACCTTCAGCAACAACGAGCCGCAACGCTGGACCCCCGCCGCCGGCCAGATCTACGTAGACTCCCCCACGCCCGGCGAAGACGCGGCCTCCGGCAATGGCGTGCTCCAGACCTACGGCGACCCGACCGGAAACATCCCCGGCAACTACGTCGAGGCTGACGGCAACCCGCTGTACGAGGACGGTTTCAGCCGCTCGATCACCGGACTCACCGTGGGGCAGACCTACACCCTCAGCTTCTACCAGGGCGCCAGCCAGGAAACCGGATTTAATGGCACGACCACCAATCAGTGGATCGTCGGACTAGGTACGGCCGGCCTGTTCTCGGCCTCCGCCAGCGCTCCGAATACGCCAAACAACAACTGCGGCACGAACTGCGTCTACAGCAGCAGTGATCCGACTGCCTCCATCGCCGCCTCGCAGCTGATGGGCCCGATCCCGACTGGATCGACTGTTGGTTGGGAATACGTCTCGGTCAATCTGACGGCCGATGCGACGACCGATCTGCTCAGCTTTCTTGCCTGGGGTGATAACGGCAACACCACGAACCTGCCGCCGATCGCCTTTCTGGCCGGCGTCAACGCGCCGCCCGGCCTCGTCACGGTTCCCGAGCCCGTCAGCCTGAGCGTGCTCGGTGTCGGCCTTGCGGGCCTTGGCGCGATCGTCCGTCGGCGCCGTACCAACCGCGCCAGCTAAGTTAAAAACCAACGAGGCTCGACGGACCTGCTCCGTCGAGCACGGCGCAACGGGGAAGAGGCGCCAAATGCTCCAACTTCTGCACCACTACCACCTCGCCGGTGTCGCTCAGAGCCTCGCGAGGACCTGCGCGTGGCTGGTCATTCTGACGGTGATCTTTATTCCGCTTGAAGAGTTTTTCGCCATCCGCCGTGCCGACGTGTCGCGGAGGTCGACACTGGGAGATCTCGGCTTTTACTTCATCAGCAGCTTCGTGCCGCACCTGCTGCTGATCGTGCCCCTCTCGATCGTAGCCTTCGTCGCCTACACGCTCGTGCCCTGGCGCGTGCACGCCGCCGTCGCAGCAATGCCGCTCTGGGCGAACGCGCTCGCCGCCTTCGTCATCGCCGACATCGGTTTTTATTGGGGCCATCGCTGGTCGCATGAGAACCCGTTCCTGTGGCGCTTCCACTCCCTGCACCACGCCCCTGAGCACGTGTACTTCCTCGTCAGCGCCCGCGCCCATCCGCTCGACAACGCCTTTATCCGCCTGTGCGGCTTGATCCCGATCTACATCCTTGGCCTCGGAGCGCCCGAAAGCGTAAAGGGGACGCTGGTCGCGACACTCACCATGTTGGCAGTCACGGTCTGGGGATTTTTCATCCACGCCAACGTGCGTTGGCGGCTCGGGCCGTTGGAGCACTTGCTCGCGACGCCCGCCTTCCACCATTGGCATCACACCCGTTCCGGCCTGCGCGATCGCAACTACGCGTCCATGCTACCGTGCCTCGACCGGCTGTTCGGAACCCACCATCTTCCCAACGAATGGCCGCCCGACTACGGCATCGACGAGGCGCTGCCCGCCTCCATCCCTGGGCAGCTCCTGCATCCGCTCCGGACGCTGCCGCGACGCGATCCGTCCCTGCACAGCCCGACACGCGGGCGGCCCCTGGAACCCGCCGCCTAGCCAGCGAAGCCGTCGATGACAGCAAGCGGCTCGCACGACTTCGAGCATGCGCTGGCACTGCATCAGGCCGGCCAAATGGCAGCGGCCGGCATCGCCTACGCCGGCATCCTGCAAGCCGACCCGCAATGCACCGCCACGCTGATCCATTTCGGAGCCCTACGCCTCGCCGAGGGACGTGCCGCGGACGCCGAAACGCTGCTTCGTCGCGCCGTCGGCATCAGTCCGAGCTCCGCCGAGGCGGCCGCCAACCTGGCAACCGCACTTCAAGCCCTCGGTCGCCACGACGACGCCGTGGTCGAATACCAACGGGCGCTGACGCTGCGGTCCGACCTCATCGAGGCACGTTTCGCGCTCGCCGCCTGCCTGCAGGTCTGCGGCCGGGAGACCGCCGCCATGCAGAGCTACGAGCTGGTCCTCGCCGCGGCTCCGCATCACCCCGAAGCCTGCTACGGCCTGGCCGGACTGCTCGCGCGCCGAGACATGACGGAGCAGGCGATCGGCCTTTACCGGACCGCCTTGGACGCCGATCCCGACTTCGCGGAAGCGAGCCTGGCGCTTGGCAACCTGCTCGCCCAAACCGGCAACCAGGCGGAGGCCGAGGCCTGCTTTCGACAGGCGCTCGATGTGGACCCCGACTACCTCCAAGCGCACCTGGCTCTCGCCACGCTGCTCAACCGCGACCGCCGCAGCGCGGCCGCCGTCCCGCATTTCCGCGCCGTTCTCGCCGCCGACCCGCAGCGCGCCGACGCCAGGGCGGGCCTCGCCGAAGCGCTCAAGAGCACAGGGCAGCACGGCGAAGCTCTCGCCATCGCTCGCCAGCTCGCCGTCAGCAAACCCCAATGCGCGTCCACCGCTGCTTTGCTGGGCTCCATCCTCGCTGAAGTCGGCGCGATGGCGGAAGCGCGGCAGCAACTACGCCGCGCTGTGACGCTCGCTCCTGAACGCGCTGAGCTCAGCTATCACCTGCTGCAGCTCGCGAAAGCCGAACGGGGCGACCAGGCCATTGCGGCATTGGAGCGGAGACTGGCGGACGCCGCATTACCTCCACGGGAGCGATGCCTGGTCTATTTCGGCCTCGCCAAAGCCTACGACGACCTCGGCGAACGTGACCGCGGCTTCGACTACCTCCTGCGTGGCAATGCGCTCAAACGCGCGGAGACGCCCTACGACGAAGCAACCGTGCTCGCCGCGATGAAGAACCTGGAGCGGGTCTTCACCCCCGAGCTGTTCGCCAAGCATGCCAGCGCGGGCGACCCGTCGCCGATACCGGTCTTCATCGTCGGCATGCCGCGCTCCGGCACCACGCTGGTCGAGCAGATCCTCGCCAGTCATCCCGACATGTTCGGCGCCGGCGAGCAGCCCGAGTTGTCGCGCGTCCTCAGCGCGTCCGGCGCGCAACCGGACACGCTGGCGGGCCTCCATCACGCGGAACTGCGTGCGATGGGCGCCAATTACCTCGCGGCACTTCGCCCGCTCGCCCCGGACGCCGCGCGGATCATCGACAAGATGCCGATCAACTTCCTTCATGTCGGACTGATCCGGCTGATCCTGCCCGGCGCACGGATCATTCATTGCAGGCGGGATCCTGTCGACACGTGTCTCTCCTGCTTCTCCAAGCTGTTTGCAGGCGACCAGCCCTTTACCTACGACCTCGCCGAGCTCGGACGTTTCTATCACGCCTACCGCCGCCTCCTGGCGCACTGGCGCCAAGTTCTTCCGGCCGGCGTGATGCTGGACATCGACTACGAGGAGCTCGTGGGCGACGTGGAGAGCCAGGCGCGGCTCCTCGTGGCGCATTGCGGCCTTCCCTGGGACGCCGCCTGCCTCGCTTTTGACCAGAACGACCGCGCTGTCCACACGGCGAGCTTCGCGCAGGTTCGCCAGCCGATCTACCGTAGCTCGATCGGCCGCTGGCGACCTTCAGCGGATCTGCTTCTCCCGCTTCTGGAAGGACTGAAGACCGGGACTCCGCCTCCGGACACCCCGTCCGCTGACGCAAAACCACACCAGCCTACTCGGCCGCCGCCGCATACTCCTCCAATGGCGCACACGTACAGACCAGGTTCCGATCCCCAAACGCGTTGTCGACCCGCTTGACCGGCGGCCAGTATTTCGCCTCCCGCAGATAGGGCAACGGAAACGCCGCTTCCGCCCGCGTATAGCCATGCGTCCAAACGTCCGCCGTGAGCTCGTCCGCCGTATGCGGCGCGTTCCGCAACGGATTATCGGCCCGGTCCAACCGCCCGGACGCAATCGCCGCGATCTCCTCCCGGATCGCGATCATCGCGTCGCAGAACCGGTCGATTTCCGCCCGCGTCTCGCTCTCCGTCGGTTCGACCATCAGCGTCCCCGGCACCGGCCAGCTCATCGTCGGCGCATGAAATCCATAATCCTGCAGCCGCTTGGCGATGTCCTCGACCTTCACCCCGGCCTCCGCCTCGAACGGCCGGCAGTCGACGATGCACTCATGCGCGCACGTCCCCCGCCGCCCCGTGTAAAGCAGCGGAAAATGCCCACGCAGCCGCGCCGCCACGTAGTTCGCGGACAGGATCGCGACCTCGCTCGCCCGCTTCAGCCCATCCGCTCCCATCATCCGGATGTAGGCGTAGGAAATCGGCAGGATGCCCGCACTTCCGAACGGTGCCGCCGCCACCGGGCCCACACCCGTTGCCGGACCCGCATCGTCACGCATCGGATGGTTGGGCAGGAACGGTGCGAGATGCGGTGCGACCGCGATCGGTCCCACCCCCGGCCCGCCGCCGCCATGCGGAATGCAGAACGTCTTGTGCAGGTTGAGATGGCAGACGTCGGCGCCGATCGCAGCCGGGCTCGTCAGTCCCAACTGCGCGTTGAGGTTGGCGCCGTCCATATA
>CAXUIA010000074.1:0-1861 GCA_964250835.1 uncultured Acetobacteraceae bacterium
GCCTGCTGGGGGGCTTCGCCGATCTGGAGGCTGTAGAAGAGCATGCCGGATGAAAGATCGGCGAGTGGTTCGAGGGTGTCGAGGCGCGTCGAGCGCTTGCGGTCCCAGAGCATGGCGTCGCGATGCGATGGAGATGTCTCACCGGCCCAGACCAGACCCACACGCAGCGTCGGGGGTCGGGCGAAATGTTTGATGTCCGCCGCCAATCTTGCCCGCCAGTCGGCGATGCGGGTGCGATCGGGCGTGAGGTATGGACCGGGCGACGGGACGGTCTGGAGGGTCGTGCCGTAAATGAGGGGGAGGCTCATGATCGGACAAACGAGGTCGTGCGGCGGCGTGACCGCGCCGGTCGGCGTGACGGCGTCGACGCCTCCGAGGCGGGAGAGGAGCGGCAGGAGCGGTGCTGGCGCCCGCAACAGGATGCGGCCGCCGGCAGAGGCGAGCTTTGGGAGATAACGCGCGAACTGGAGGATGTCGCCGAAACCGCCCTCCTCGTGGACGAGCAGCGTACGGCCTTGCAGCGCCTCGCCGGTCCAGCGTAGGCCTTCCACGTGGTGGCTCTTGTCGCGTCTCAGCAAGCGCCATTCGTGCTCGGCGAGACCGCGCTCGAGGTCGCCGGACGCGAGCAGGGCGAGAGCACGGCAATAATGCGTCTCGGCGTCGCTGGGATCGAGTGCGAGTGCCATGTCAAAGAAGGTCAGAGCGTCGGTGGGAAGGCCGCGCCTTTGCAAGCTGACACCCAGGCCGGAGAGAGCGGGTTGATGGGAGGCATCGATCTTGAGCGCGTTGGAGTAGGCGGCGATCGCATCGTCGTGGCATTGGAGTTCGAGCATCGCGTAGGCGAGGTTTGACCACGTTGAGGCGCTTCGCGGATCGAGGGAGAGCGCGCGCAACAAGAGGAGGCGCGCATCGTCGAAGCGGCAAAGTTCGTGCATCAGGCGGCCAGCATTGACGAGCGTGGGGATGTCGTCGGGCTGCTGGGCCAGGAGGATGGTGTAAACTTGTTCCGCCTCTTCGAAACGGTGCTCGCCGACCAGAGCCTCAGCCGACTCCTTCAGGGAGGCGAAGGCGTGATCAGGCGTTACGGGCGTGAGCGTCTCGACGAGCATCGCAGACACTAAGGCTCAGTTCGATTTCGTATCAATACCGAACCGCTGATCAGGCGTCAGAACGCGACGGCAAGCCTGGTCTGATTGCTGCTGCGAGGCAGTCCCGGCTCAGCAGCGACCGGCTTAAGTGCCTCAATCATGTCATTATTGATGTCGATCAGGGGCTGCAGCGGCCTGTCGCTACCCATAGCTACGATACTGTAGGCCATCGACCAGCGGCCGAGAGTAACAAGATCCTGCTTCAGGATGGACGGGAGGCCATTGCTTGTCAGACCGATGTCGTTGAGCAGAAGCGCCCAGAGACGCTGGTTGCGGCCAAGTGCTACGGTGCGCGCGCGGTGGTCGGCCGCATCCTCGAGCGACCGGTTGACGTAGGCGAACGCCGCCGCCTCGAGCTCGCGCGGCGGAACGGTGGTTTCGGCACCGCGACTGTACTGGGCAGAAGCATAAGACATCCGCAAGAACCTTTTGGGCGTGGATCGTCGAAACATAAAGGAATGGACCGGATGCCGGAGCACCCGGCCCTACGCGTTAGCGGAAGAGAGACAGGAGAGACTGCGACTGGGAGTTCGCAATCGAAAGCGACTGGATGGCAAGGGACTGCTTGGTCTGCAACGAGGTAAGCTTGGCGCTTTCGGCCGACAGGTCGGCGTCGGTCAGAGCGCCCACGCCGGAGGTCAGAGCGTCGCTCAGGTCCGAGGTGAAGGTCTGCATGCCGGTGATCTGCGTTGTGGTGTTACCGAGTGTCGCGG
>CAXUIA010000074.1:1871-9839 GCA_964250835.1 uncultured Acetobacteraceae bacterium
CAAGGTGCGTCATCGTGCTGATCGCGGACTGGATGGTCGTAATTGCCGCTTGGCTCGATGTCAGGCCGGTGCCGGTTTTGATCCCGGGGTCTGAAGCGGTAGACGCTGTAACGCCCTGACCCGTGACGTTGACGGAGCCGTCATTCTGCACTGCGGCGCTGTAGCCGTTGGCGTTCATCGAGTTGACGAGATCGCCGATCATCTGGTTTGAGGTTTCAGTCCCGCTATCGACCAATACGACGACAACGGTGTTCTTAGCCGCGCCGGTGCCGGTGGTGTTTGTTGCGGTGGGAACTGTACCAGACGCATCAAACTCGAACGTCGTCTTCGAGCCGTCACCGTTGGTCAGGACCACGTTTGATCCGTTGGAAAAGCTGCTGGCGGAGAGAGAGGAGGACAGGCCGATATTCACGCCGGTCGAGTTCGCCGTGAGGATGTTCTGCACGACGGAGACGTTGGTCACTGCGGTGCCTGTGGCAAGGACGTTCATATTGGCGCCGCCGCCCATGCCGGTCGTCAGGCCCAGAGCGTCGGTCAGCGACTTCGCGGAGCCCGTGGTAGTCGTTGCCAGATTGGTGATCGACAACGTCGTTCCCTGCAGACCATCGACGATGTTGAGGTCGCCGGACTGGATGGTTGATCCGGCGTCTTGCGCGGTCGTTAGCAGGTTGATGCCGTTGAAGGTCGAGTTGCGGGCGTATGTGTTGATCTGGTTCAGTGCGTTCGCGACCTGGGTTTGCATCGTGGTGATGTTGATGCCTGTCTGGCCCGCCTGCGTGATCGAGTTCTGCAGGGTTTGCAGCGTGTTGATGACGCTGGTTGAGGCCGACGACGCGGTCGCGACGACCTGCGCGCCGAAGGACAAGCTCGAGGAGACGGCGGACAGACCGGCGATGTTGCCGTCCATCTGCTGAGCAATCGAGTAGATGGCCGGATTGTCGGATGCCTGGCCTACCATAAGGCCGCTCGAGACTGCCTTCTCAGCCGTGGAGAGATCCATCGCGGTGGAGCGCAGGGATTCGAGAGCCGCCATAGCGGAGTTGTTGGTGTTGATCGAGAAGGGCATGGGAGTTTTCCTGTCGGGGTTTTATCCGCGACGGTTTTAGGCAATCGGCGTGAAGAACAGGTTAAAGGTGAGAGCTGTTGGGTTTGATGGTCTGCAGGCACCATGACTGCATGATCGTCACCTTCGTGTTTGCGCCATACCATGCATGGCATCTTCGAAGTGCCTGGCGAAACGCGGAGCATCGAACAGTGGTGAGGTGCGGACTTGGTCTCTCAGTCGGGCGCGGAGTTGAGCGAGATGAGCGATGTCGGCGGCGAAGTGGGTTGCGCGCGCGACGTAATCGTCATCGTCAAAGGCGATCCAGGTGGGAAGGCCGGCGTTGCGCATGATCGTCTCGCCAGCGTGCGACAGGAAGCGGTCACCACGCTTGGTCAGCACCGGAACTCCCATCCAGAGCGCCTCGAAGCTGGTGGTGCCGCCAGGATAGGGGAACGGGTCCAGCGCGATGTCGATGCGGCCATAGGCGCGAAGATAGTCAGCACGCCAAGCGGGCGGCTCCAGAACGAGTTGGTCGGTGCCGATGCCGAAGCCTGCGAACCGGTCTCTGGTGATTTGACTTATTTCGGCGTCGCGCAATTGCCGCGACTTGAGGATCAGGCGGCTTTGCGGGATGGCACGTAGCAGGCGAGACCAGACGGCGAGGACGGCGTCGTTGAGTTTGGTGAGGTTGTTGAAGCAGCCAAAGGTGATGAAGCCGTTCTGCAGAGCCGGAGGCGGCGCTGCTTCGTCCTGCGTCAATGGTGGGCTGAAACAATAATAGATGTCGGGGAGACGCCAGACGGTCTCGGTAAAATGGGCCTCCTCGCCGGGAGGTGCGACGTGGGGGTCTGCGATGATGTAGTCGATTTCGGCCACGCCGGTCGTGGCGAAGTAGCCGAGCCATGTCACTTGAACAGGCGCGGGACGCCACGCGAAGACTGGCAGCCGGTTGTAGCCGGTGTGGCCGGAGAGATCGATCAGGATGTCGACCCCGCTGTCGTGGATGAGGCGGGCAGCGGCCTCATCGGAGAGGCCGACGAGGGACGACCAGGCGGCGAAGCGGGGCTTGATGCGGGCGGTGAGTTCGTCGTCGTGGTGATGCGACGGGAAGGCCACGAAGGTGAGGCGGGCCGGGTCAGCTGCGCCAAGTAGCGCTTCCAGGAAGTAGCCGACCGGATGGTTGCCGAGGTCGCCTGACACGATTCCGACACGCAGCGCCGGGTTCGACCTCGGCTGCCAGCTGGTGAAGGGGTGGGCCTTTGCAGCGACCCGGGCCCCAAAACGGCGCGCCAGAGCGCACATGGTCTCAGGCGTTTGGCCGTGCATATAGTTCTGGAAGAAAAGCTGGTTGGAAAAAGTGCTGTAGTTATCGGGATCGGCATCCAGAGCACGCTGATAGTGGCGCGAGGCTTCGTCCACGCGCATCTGGCTCGCGAGCACGTTGGCCAAATTGTTGAGCGTCTCAGATAGGTCTGGTTTGAAGGCGAGAGCGGTCTGAAAGCAGCGTGCCGCCTCGTTCAGCCGGTCCATTTCCTTGTGGGCGACGCCCAAATTGTGGTGGGCCTGCGCGTGATCGGGGCGAAATGCCACGGCTCTCTTCAGTGATACCACCGCGTCATCGTGGCGACCGCTCTGGAGCAGCAGGTTGCCCAATTCGAAATGAGCATCGGCATGGTCAGGCCTCAGCTGCACCGCGCGCTGGAGATAGGGCAGGGCCTCCTCGAGGCGCTGTTGTTCGGCAAGGATCGCGCCGAGCTTCTGGCAGGCCTCCGCGTGGGCGGGGTTGAGCGCGAGCACCTCCCGCAGACTGCTGAGCGCGGCAGCGAGCTCGCCGCACTCACGGTACATGCCGCCGAGGTTGGCGTGGAAAGCCGGACTGCGTGGGTTGGCCCGGATCGCTTGTTTGACGAGGTCAATCGCCTCGTCAAGGCGGCCTTGCCGGTGCGTGATGGCGCCGAGAAGATGCAGTGGATCGGCTTGTTGCGGCTGGACGGAAAGAGATCGCCGGCACAGGTAGGCGGCACCCTCCAGGTCGCCGGAACGGTAGCACTGGA
This sequence comes from uncultured Acetobacteraceae bacterium, assembly GCA_964250835.1. Lineage (GTDB taxonomy): Bacteria > Pseudomonadota > Alphaproteobacteria > Acetobacterales > Acetobacteraceae > CAXTPV01. The sequence continues at coordinate 4,971 of CAXUIA010000074.1, forward strand.
AGGCGTCAGCAAAGAGATCCTGGGCCGATCGGAGTGGATTGGGACTGGATCGGGACATCTTGTCTGCACACCCGGTTAGGAATGACTTAGGCGCGCGTGGATCTCTCGGCGTCGGGCGTCCTGCCGAGGACAGCGTCTTCGTGAGCGACGATCCGGCGTGCGATCTTGAGTGCGCGGTAGCTTTCGCCGGCAAGTGCTGCTCGCAAAGCTTCGGCCAGCAAGCGTTTCGCGGTCATGGACGTCGTTTCGCATGAAAACTGCTCTATGAAATAGGCGGCTTCGGCCAAGGCAGGCTGCTGCTCGTGCGGTTCGCCGACGTAAGCCGTTTGCAGAGCGCAATAGATCCGGCGGGCGGCGGTCACGGCCTCCTTGGGAGACATGATCTGGCGGCCGAAAAGGAAGCGAGCCCGGTTGGCTAGACGAATTTCAGCGCCCGTGACGAATTGGATGCCGGCGCCGTTGATGATCATTTTGTCACCGGCGCTCAAACGCAAACCGAGCCCAGCCATGAGGTGATCTCCGATTTTCGGTCTAGTTGTGGTGTTTTCACCGACGTGCGGCTTAAGGCATAAACGTTGACAAAAGCCTTCCCCGGCTGGGGTAGGCATACCGTCTTGATAACGAAACGTCTAGAGTGATGGTGGCGAGGCGCGGATGAGAAGGCTGCTGAGAGGGCAAGCCTTAACCTGGATTGTTGAGACGGAAATTTGTAGAGATGGCGGGTGATGTACGGGCGTTCGCTGCGAGCGCGCGCAGGTCGTCTGCGACGGCGGAGATGACGGGCGACCACTGGCCGGGATGATTCTGGCGGTAGATCCGCAAGGTCGGATACCACGGGCTGTCGCGACGCCCGGTGAGCCAGCGCCAGCAGGGGTCGAACCGGTCCAGCAGCCAGACCGGTTTGCCAAGCGCGGCCGCCAGATGGGCGACCGCGGAGTCGACCGAGATGACGAGATCGAGGTTGGCGATTAGGGCCGCGGTGTCGGCGAAGTCATGGACGTCCGCCATGAGGTCAGTGATCGGGAGGCCCGCAGGTGCAGCGGGACCGTCTTTTTGGAGGCTCACGTAGCGGAGACCTTCAATGCCGAACAGCGGCGCAAGGACGTCGGGCGGCAGCGAACGCCGGTGGTCGAGGGTGCGGAGAGCCGGAGAATGACGGCGGGGGTTGCCGGCCCAGACCAGTCCGACCCGAGGACCGGGGTCGAGGGCGTCGAGGCGCTTGGCCCAACGGGCGGCTTCACTGAGGTCCGGGGCAAGGTAAGATTGAACTGCGGGGATTGTCGCGAGCGTGGTGCCGAACGCGAGCGGCAAACTGAGCGTGGGGCAGTGGAGATCGACAGGCGGAAGATCGCTGCCGGTAGCCACGACGCGCTCGACTCCAGGGAGGCTGCGCAGCAGGCGGACGAGAGCGTCGGGCGCCTCGATGATGACAGTCAGGCCGCGTTGCGACGCGAGCGGGGCGTAGCGGCAGAACTGGAGAGTGTCTCCGAAGCCCTGTTCGGCGTGGATCAGCAGCGTTTTCGATGCGGCCGGTTCACCGCGCCATTGCGGGACGGCGAAGTCGCGTCGGGCGTGGCGCATCTGCGGCGTCCGCCAGCGCCATTCCTGTTCCTTCCAGCCTTCCTCGAAGTCGCCTCCAGCGAGCAGTGTTATAGCGAGATTATTGTGCGCGTCCGCAAAGTCTGGCTTCAAACGAATGGCTTGGCGGAGACATCCAATGGCGGCATTGCGGTCGCCCTGCGCCTTTAGTGCGTTGCCCAGATTGTTGAGGGCATCGGGGAAGTCGGGTCTGAGAGAGAGAGCTTGGTGGAAAGAAGTGACGGCTTCGTCGTGACGATCCTGATCACGTCGGACCACACCAAGCGTGTTGTGGGCTTCGGGGAGGTTTGGGTCGAGGGTCAGGACGTGGTTGAGGCGCACTGCGGCCTCATCGAGACGTCCGAGGAGACGCAGGGCGTTGGCGAGGTTGTAATGAGCTGCGATGAAATCGGGTTGGCGCTCGAGCGCATCTTGAAAGCACGTTTGTGCATGTTGCAACTGTCCCATCTCAACAAAGATATTGCCGAGGTTGTAAATCGCTTCGACGTAGGCTGAATCGAGTCCGATCGCTCTTGTGTATGACGCTGCCGCTTCATCCAGACGGTCCTGGATGGCGAGCGCGGTGCCGAGCTGGTTGTGGAGCTCGGGGTCGTCTGGGCGCAACGAAAGCGCTTGACGAACGCAGTTGGTCGCCTCGTCAAAGCGGCCTTTATCGGTCAACACGCTGCTGAGATTGATATAGGTCTCGACGAGTCTCGGATCGATATCGAGAGCTGCTTGGTAGGCGAGGATAGCGTCGTCGAGGCGCTGCTGCGCACGGAGAGCGTTGCCGAGGTTCGAGTGGTAGGCGGCAACGCTGGGGTGACCATCGATCGCGGCGTGGATCAGGTCGATGGCGAGGTCGGAGCGGCCAAGCTGGTGAGCAATGACCCCAAGGAGATGAAGACTGTCGGTGTGCGACGGGTCTGTCGCCAGGACTTCAAGATACAACGCGCGCGCCTGGTCAAGGCATCCGTTACGGTGATGTTTCAACGCAGTCTGGAAGACGGATTGCATAGCAGTCTTGAGTCGGGGCTGAAGGAGATCCTGGTTTACTCACGCGTAGATTGCGCTGAAAAGCCCGTTTATCCCATTGGTGCTGCTTGATGATGGATATAATGCGGAGAAGAGCCCGAGACTGTTGTTTGAGGACGGGTAAAGCGCTGACAGGAGGCTGGCACCATTGTCGGAGGAGTTACTGTTATTTTGATTTTGGTTTCCTATGGTAGCAAGCTGCAGTGCGGCGTTAGCGCCGGGATCGCCGTTTGAAATCTTGAGGTTATCTAAGGCGAGGAACCGTTCGGCGTAGTGTTGCAATGCCGTCGGGTTGGTCAGTGTGTTGAGACTGATTTTGCTCTGAATGAGGGTCTGCTGTTGGGCAAACGGCAGGTTGCCGTAAGTGCTTGAGATCCCGAGCACGGTTGTAACCACATTGAGCAGGCGAGGATCGGACATCAATTGGTTGATGCTCGTGATGTTCGGCATGGTGCGGGTGAAGTAGAGCGCGTTGGCCATCCCGGGGCTGAGCGCGTCCTGTTGGGTCTCGAATTTGTTGGTTTCATACTGCGAGACGATATTGCTGACGTTGCCGGTGTCGGAGAGAGCGGGCGTGGTGGAGTCGCTGATGTTCGGGATGGCGCTGACGATGTCGCCCGCGGAGACGTTGGCCGTCAGGCCGGCTTTGAGCGAAACAGTACCGAACTGATCAACGGAACTGACAACTCCAAGGACTTTCTCGTTCGCGATGAGGATCTGGCCGGTTGTGATCCCCTCTCCTGCCGCTCCGAGCGCGAGAGTGGTACTACCGACGGCCGCTGCCGTCCCGGCCGTGATGTTCAAGCCGACGTTGGAAACGCCAGCGCCGATGGCCACGTCGATTTCCGCACCTTGGCTGAGATCGAGTGCGGAGTTGGCGGTCAGGGTGACGTCGCCTGCGGCATCGACCGAGTGGATGGTGCCGACCGCGTTGCCGCCGCTGGTCAGAACGTCGCCTGCGGCGAAGCCGATGCCGGCAGCGCCTAGCTGAAGCACGTTGTCATTGGTGGTGATGGATTGAGAAAGGTTGCCCACGTATTTCGTGTCGGACTGAGGCGAGATCGAGAGCGGGCCATTGGTGACCGGATTGACGACGCTGATGCCGCCCTGGCTGTCATAGGTCGCATTGAAGCCGCGGGCCTTGAGCGCGGAGACCAGTAGAAAATTGGCGGCGGGCGGCGCGATCGCGTGAGCCGTGGAACTCGGTGTGGCGACGGCTACGACGTTTGCAGAGCGGATCGTGCCCGTGCTGTTGGTGGCGAGCGGGATATTATAGACCGTATTGCCGGCGCTATCCTCGCTGATGGTGATGGCGGGCGCGCCGTTCGAGCCCACGATGGCGCCGGTGGTCGGGTCGACGCTGTAACTGGCGGTGACGGGATTGGCGCTGGTGCCGGTTGACTGAAGCGCGGTCGTCAGCGCTTTGGCGACGGAGGCGGCGGCAGTGCCGTCGTTGAGAACGAAGGACCAGGTGGTTGCGGGCGAGGTGGCGGTGAGCGCGCCATTGGCGGAGCTCCAGGCGAGATTGTTGAAGGTGATGGTTGCGGCGGTGCTGCCGCTGGTGGCAAAGCTGTTGCCGGTCGCCGAGCCCGGATCGATCGAGATGGTGGCGCGGCTGGTCATTCCTTGGACGAAGTGGAGATCGTCGGCGTTGCCGAGCGACCGGACCAATGATCCAGAAGCGGACGGGTCTTGGGTTAGAAGTTTTCTGAGGAGACCGGTTTCCTCGGTTTCGCCGCTCATGTTGTAGGCGCCGAGGACAACGCTCAGAGCGGCCTGGTTCTTGGGGAGGAGGAGGTCGGTCGGCGACTTGATGTCGACGGCATCGGCGTCGAACGCTTTTATTGTTCGCTGAACGCTGGTGTCGCTCTTAGCCATCGTGCTGACGGCAGCGGACTCGTTCTTGACGATCGACAAGTAGGTCGAGATTGGGGATAGGCCGGACAGGGATGACGACATCGGCAGCCTACCGGGGGTGAGGCGGATTGCGGTAAGTCTGATTTAGGATGGGCTGGTTAAGATTGAATGAAGGGAGCTCAACGTGTCGTTGCAGCGCACCGTGGACGGTTTGCCGACGCGTTATGCCGGGCCGGGTGGCGGGGTCGCCGTGCTGCGGGACGGCGAGCTTCTGGCGCGGCATTGCTGGGGTTGGGCGAATGCGGAGGCGCGGGTGGCGTTTACGCCAGCGACACCGGTTCTGGGCTGTTCGATCACCAAGGAGTTCACCTGCGCGCTGCTGCTGGACCGGTTTGGCGA
>CAXUIA010000075.1:0-6993 GCA_964250835.1 uncultured Acetobacteraceae bacterium
GTTTCTGGCCGTGAGTGAGGCGTTCGATGCGATTGTGCTCGATCGTATGCTGCCGGGCGGGATCGACGGGCTGCGCATCCTGGAGATGCTGCGGTCTCAAAACAACAGTACGCCGGTGCTGCTGTTGTCGGCACTGTCCGAAGTCGAAGAGCGGGTGGCGGGACTTAAGGCGGGCGGGGACGACTACCTGACCAAGCCGTTCGCATTTTCCGAGCTGCTGGCCCGGATCGAGGCGCTGAGCCGTCGCGGGCGAAGCGATGCGCCGCAGACAAAGCTCCTGGTGGGCGATCTGGAGATGGACCTGCTGTCGCGCGGGGTGAAGCGCGGCGGGCAAAAGATCGACCTGCAGCCGCGCGAGTTCCGGCTGCTCGAGTATCTGATGCGTCACGCGGGTCAGGTGGTCACGCGCACGATGCTGCTCGAAGGAGTGTGGGATTATCATTTCGATCCGCAGACGAACGTCATCGACGTTCACGTCTCGCGGCTGCGCCACAAGATCGATAAGCCGTTTCCGACGGCGATGATCCAGACCGTTCGCAACGCCGGCTATATGTTGCGTGCGGACTGACAGCGCCATCGGCGGACTGCGGGCTCCAGGGCTGCGGGGCCGCCTTGGGCCCGTCGTCGGACGCGGCGAAGTTATGCGGCGACGCTGGCCGGCCATGCTCCGGTCGGCCAGCTTTCGTATGGCGGCAGTTTATGCCGGCCTGTTCAGCGTTTCGGCTGTTGTGTTCATGCTGTTCATCTGGTGGGCGACCTCCGGGCTGCTCGAGCGCGAGGTAGAGAGCGCGATCCGCGCGGATGCGCAGGTGTTGTCGGAGCATTGGCTGGAAGGCGGGCTTGCCAACCTGGTGATCACCCTTCGCGACCGGCTCGACCAGGATGTCGACGAGGACGCGCTCTACCTTTTAGAGGACGCAGCCGGAAACCGGCTGGCGGGCAACGTGGGACGCTGGCCGCCGGCGATCACGTCGACGGAGGTCTGGTATGAGCTTCCGGTATCGCGCGCCGGGACGCATGGCCTGGCGGAAATGCGCGCGTTTGCGCTTCCGGGTGGTATGCGCCTGCTGATCGGGCGCGACATCCACGGGCGGGACATTCTGCGCCGTTTGCTCGGACAGACGCTGCTTTACGCGCTGATCCTGGTTTTTGCACTCTCGGCCGTGGGCGTGGTGGTGGTGCGCAACTTGTTCCACCGGATGGTCAGCAACGTTGCGGACACGACCTCGCGGATCGCCGCGGGCGAGCTCAGCCAGCGGGTGCATCTGATCGGCACCGGCGACGAGTTCGATCAGGTGGCCGAGACGATCAACGACATGCTCGACCGGATCGCACGTCTGATGGACGGGGTCCGGCAGGTTTCGAACTCGATCGCGCACGATTTGCGGACGCCGATCACACGCGCGCGCGGCCTGCTTGAAGAGGCGCTTGCCGCTGACCGGCCGCCGGCCGAGTTGCGGACGGCGATCGAGAACGCGGTCGACAACCTCGACGCGATCACGAAAGTCTTTGAAGCGCTGCTCCGGATCGCCGAGATCGAAGCAGGCAGCCGGCGGTCCGCCTTCGCGGTGTTCGACCTGGTGCCCCTGCTCGTCTCTTTGGGCGAGTTCTACGAGGCTTTTGCTGAGGAGGGTGGCGCGATCCTCAAGGTCGAGGCGTCCGGCTCGATCGAGGTGCGTGGCGATCGCGCGCTGTTGCAGCAGGCGATTGCCAATCTGCTCGACAACGCCATCAAGTTCTCCCCGCGTGGCGGAACGGTGCGGCTCGCAGCGGTCGCAGGCGACGGACAGGCGACCATCACTGTCGCTGATGATGGACCAGGAATGCCGCCGGCCGACCTGCTGCGCGCGACCGAACGATTTTTTCGTGGGGAGGCGGCGCGGAGCACGCCTGGCTCCGGGCTGGGGCTCGCGCTCGTGCTGGCGGTGGTGCAACTGCATGGCGGCGAGTTTCAACTGGAGGACGCGTCACCGGGGCTCGCGGCCCGGATTGGGCTGCCGGTCCTCGACCGACCGCTCAAGGTCGCGGAACGGTGAAGGACGGAGATGTAACGAGCCCCGCGCGCCGATCGTTGTGGTGGTTGGAATAATTATGGAGAGCGATCATGACCGGCATATCCCGCGTCGCGTCTGCTGCGATAATAGTACTGGCCGGCGCCGCACCTGCGTTCGCCCAGACATTGAGCGCAAGGACAGGCCTGTTGGGCCGGGTGGGTAGTGCCAGCAGCACCACCCGTGATCTCTATTCGACGCAAACGGTGCGCAATCCCAACCAGAAGCCGGCTTTTCAGGTGCTCGGCGTGCCGGTTGTCATTTCGGCACCTGTTGCTCCGCCATACGGGGCGACCGATGAGTATTCAACGTATGCGGGTCAGCCAGGAGGTGGCCCGAATGCCATTCTCGCGGAGAGTGTCGGCGCGACACCTTGAGGTCGAAAGCGCGGACCTGCTTGGTGAGGGCAGGTCCCAGCCTGCAAGCGGCGTCTAACGCGTGGAAATGAGTGTGTCGACGATTGATGGATCGGCCAGCGTCGAGACATCCCCGAGGTTCTCGACGTCCCCAGCCGCGATCTTGCGAAGTATCCGCCGCATGATTTTGCCGGAGCGGGTTTTTGGAAGATCCGGGGCGATGTGGATGGTGTCGGGAGCTGCGTAGGCACCGATCATCTTGCGGACCGTGCTGGTGAGCTCGCCCCGTATGCTGTCGTTTGCCACGGCGTCGCCGCGGAGAACAACAAAGGCATAGATCCCCTGCCCTTTGAGATCGTGGGGAACGCCCACCACCGCCGCTTCGACGACGGCTGGGTGATGATCGAGAGCGGCTTCCACTTCCGCGGTGCCTATACGGTGGCCGGACACATTGATCACATCATCCACGCGTCCGGTGATCCAGTAATAGCCCTCGGCGTCGCGACGCGCGCCATCGCCGGTCGTGTAGAAGCCGGGATGCAGGGCGAAGTAGGTTTTTCGGAAGCGTTCGTGGTCGTTGTGGATCGTACGCGCCTGACCAGGCCAACTTTGCGAGAGCAGGAGTTGTCCTTCGGCTTGGCCCTCGAGCGTTTGGGCGTTGGCATCGACGATGACAGGCATGACGCCCGGAAGCGGCAAGGTGGCCGAGCCAGGCTTCAGCGCCGTGGCGCCAGGCAACGGCGCGATCATGATGCCGCCGGTCTCGGTCTGCCACCAGGTGTCGATGACCGGGCAACGCTCACCGCCCACCACCCTGTAGCACCAGAGCCAGGCCTCGGGGTTGATCGGCTCGCCGACGCTGCCGATGAGGCGGAGCGAGCCTCGGTTGGCTGCTCGAACCGGCGCGTCGCCGAAGCGCATCAGCGACCGGATGGCGGTCGGTGCCGTGTAGAAGATCGCCACCTGATGGCGATCGATTATCCGCCAGACGCGGCCGGCGTCGGGGTAAGTCGGCACGCCCTCGAACATGATTGTTGTGACGCGATTGGCGAGCGGACCGTAGACGCCGTAGGAGTGCCCGGTGACCCAGCCCACGTCTGCAGTGCACCAATAAATCTCGCCAGGCCGCACGTCGAAGACGATCTCGTGCGTGTAGGCCGCCCACACGAGATAGCCGCCGGTGGTGTGCACGAGGCCTTTTGGCGCGCCGGTGCTGCCGGACGTGTAGAGGATAAAGAGCGGATCCTCGGCGTGCATCTCCTCGGGCACGCACTCGGGCGAAGCAGCCGAGACGGCGGCCGCGTAGTCGATGTCGCGACCGCCGGTCATCGGCACGTCGGCGCCGGTGATGCGCACAACAAGTGCGTGCTCCACGCAACCCGCGGCGGCCATCGCCTCATCGGCATTGCGCTTGAGCGGCAGGGTCTTGCCGCCGCGCCGTTGCTCATCGCCCGTTACAAGGAGTTTGGCGCCGCAGTCGCGAAGCCGCTGGCCGATGCCGGTTGGAGAAAAGCCGGCGAACATCACGGAGTGGACGGCTCCGATGCGGGCGCAGGCGAGCATCGCGACCGCGGCCTCCGGGACCATGGGAAGGTAGATGCCGACCTTGTCGCCGCGTCCGACGCCGAGCGACTTCATCGCGTTGGCGAGGCGGCAGACGCGCTCGTGAAGCTCGCCATAGGTGACGGTTGCGCTGGTGCCCTCCGCGTCGGCTTCCCAGATCAGCGCCGGCTGGTCGGCATGAGCCGGCAGGTGCCGGTCAAGACAGGAGGCCGACACGTTGAGCGTGCCGTCCTCGAACCAGCGGATGAAGACCTCGTCGGTGAAGGTCCAGTTGCCGGCCATCGTGGGTTTGCGGATCCAGGCGATGCGCTCGGCCTGCGCGGCCCAGAAGTCCGCAGGACTGTGCGCCGCATGGTTTGTCATCAGCTGGTAGGACTTGGCGTTGACGAGCGCTCGAGCGGCAACCGAAGGCTTTACGTGGAACACTTCGAGGTCGTCGTCGGTTGGAACGCTTTCGAGATGAACCATTGTTACTGCCCCACGCCCGCTTTTTTCGCCAGAGTGACGCCTGGATACGATCCGGTCCAGTGGCTTCACTCTCGGAGGTCGGAGGCGGAAAGTCCGGCCAGTTTGCAGACGTGGACCCACTCCTGCGGACGGACCGGCACGACCGAAAGCCGGGACTGCTTGAGAAGCAGGAACTCCGCCAGCGCGTCGTCGGTGCGCATCTGCGCGAGCGTCACGCGGCGCTCGACCGGACGGACGGCCTTGGTGTCGACCGCCAGCCACTCGCCCTTGCTGGCGGTAGGGTCGGGATAGGCTTCGCGCACGATCTCAACGACGCCCACGATCTCCTTGCCGATGTTGGAGTGGTAGAAGAAGGCGAGATCGCCCCGCTTCATGGCGGCGAGATGGCGCTTGGCGGAGTGGCTGCGCACGCCGGTCCAGGGTTCGACACCGTTGGAGACCTGTTGATCCCAGGAAAACGCATCGGGTTCGGACTTGAGAAGCCAGCCTCCCTCCGAGGACGTCACTCCACGATGGCTCCGTCCTGGAACACCGTCCGGTAGCCTCGGATGAGCACGCTCTCGAACAGACCTGCCTTGAAGTATGGATCGCTTTCGGCAAATCCCTCGGCCTCGGCACGGTCGGCCACATCAATGATCAACATCGATCCGCACGGCCGGCCGTCTATGTCGAGCATTGGACCAGCCTGGATCAGCTTCTGGATGTAGGTTTGCAGGTAGGCGATATGTTGGGAACGTGTGGCGAGGCGAACGTCTAGGCTGCCGGGCTTGTCACGACATACGATCGCAAAGGCCATGCGTGCGCTCCTTGTCGGCGGGCGATGTGTGCATCATCGCGTGTGATGGCCGTTGCATCAACGGCAAGTGACGTTGACGTCATGAGTGTCAACATCGTGGACGCTTTCGACGCGGCAGCGTATGGGAACCTGCGTGGATACCGTCACGCATATCGCCGCAGGCACCGAGCGCCGCGTTGGCAAACCGAACCTGCACAGGTTCGCGAACCCGGGGCACTTCCTGCGGTTCGGCGCAAGGCTGCAGCCATTCCTCACCTGGCCCGCGATCATCGTGACAGCGGCGGGCTTGGTATGGGGGCTGTTCTTCTCTCCGGCCGACTGGCAGCAGGGCGACGCCGTTCGGATCATGTATGTTCATGTGCCGACCGCTTGGCTCGCGATGTCGGGCTATGCGGGCCTGGCGGCCTGCTCGCTCGCCTCGCTGGTGTGGCGGCATCCGCTGGCGGACCTCGCCGCGGCCGAGATCGGGCCGGTCGGCGCCACGATTGCCGCGCTGTGTCTGGTCACGGGATCGCTGTGGGGCAAGCCGATGTGGGGCGCCTGGTGGGTGTGGGACGCGCGGCTGACGTCGATGCTGGTGCTTTTCTTCCTCTATCTTGGACATGTGGCGCTGATCCGGGCGTTTGATGATCCGCAGCGCGGGTATCGTGCGGCGTCGATCCTGGCGCTTGCGGGCGCGGTCGACCTGCCCATCATCAAATACTCGGTCCAGTGGTGGAACACGCTCCACCAGCCGGACAGCATCACGCTGACAGGCGCTCCAACGATGTCGTTTTCCATTCTGTGGCCGCTGTTCGTGGTCACCGTCGGCTTCACGCTCGGTTATGCCGCCATTGTCAATGCGCGGTTGCGCGCGGCGGTGATGGAACGGCGTACGCGTTCCCTGCTGGTGCGCGCGTCGGCTCCGTGACCCACCTGCCCTACATCGCGGCGTCGTACGCGCTGACGCTCGGCGCGATCATGTTCTTCGGAATGTCGAGCACGTGGCGGCTCGGCCGTGCACGGCGTCGGCTGGCGGCGGCTGAGGCTACGCGCTCGAGGACGGACGCACGCCCGTGACGCGCAAGTCACGGCGCCTGGCACTGGTGGTCGCGTGCGGCGTTGGATTTTCGACTGCGGTCGGATTGAGTTTGGCGGCGTTCCAATCCGACATCGTGTTCTTCATGGCTCCCTCGCAGGTGGCGGCGCACCCGCCCGCACCAGATCGCACGATACGGCTGGGCGGTGTTGTGCTCGCGGGCTCGGTGAGGCTCGCGCATGTCGATGGGACGCCGATCGCGCGGTTTGCGGTCACCGACGGGCAATCGGCGCTGGCGGTGGCCTACGAGGGAATACTCCCCGACCTGTTCCGTGAGGGCCAAAGCGTGGTGGCCCTTGGCGAGATGGGCTCGGACCATATCTTCCACGCATCCGAGGTGCTCGCCAAGCACGACGAGACTTACATGCCCAAGGATGTCGCCGATGCGCTGCGGCGCGCCGGCAAGTGGGACCCCCGGTTTGGACCGCCACCGTCCGCCGCATCTTGGAACGCGATGTCGTTGGCGAGCAAGAAGGTCGCGTCAGGGAGCTAGAATGGATCAACTGCTGACGCCCGAGCTCGGCCGTTTCGCGCTGGCTCTGGCCTGCTGTCTGGCGGCGGCGCAGGCGGTTATCCCGATCTGGGGAGCTCAAAGCCGCGACGCGCGGATGATGGGAGCGGCGCCGCCGCTGGCATTCGGGCAGCTGGCGGCATTGGTTGTTGCGGCGCTGTGCCTAGTGG
>CAXUIA010000075.1:7003-9829 GCA_964250835.1 uncultured Acetobacteraceae bacterium
CGGCCGCGGTCGACGACGATTTCTCGGTCCGCAACATCGTCGATAACTCGGCGGCGGCGAAGCCGCTGCTCTACAAAATCACCGGCACTTGGGGAAACCACGAGGGCTCGATCGTGCTTTGGGGGCTCATCCTGGCGATCTGCGGCGGGGCTGTCGCGGGGTTCGGACGTGACCTGCCGTCAGCGCTGCGGTCCCGAGTCATCGGAGTGCTGGGGTTCGTCTCCGCGGGCTTCCTGCTGTTCTGCCTGTTGACCTCGAACCCGTTCGACCGGGTGTTTCCGGCGCCCGCCGATGGGCAGGGCATGAACCCGCTGCTGCAGGATCCCGGCCTCGCCTTCCATCCACCCATTCTCTACACGGGCTATGTCGGGTTCGCGGTGCCGTTCGCGTTCGCGGTGGCCGCGCTGATCGAGGGGCGGATCGATGCGTCGTGGGGGCGCTGGGTGCGGCCCTGGGCGGTTGCCGCCTGGTGCTTCCTGACCTGCGGGATCGCGCTCGGGTCGTGGTGGGCCTATTACGATCTCGGCTGGGGCGGTTACTGGTTCTGGGATCCGGTGGAGAACGCCTCGCTGCTGCCGTGGCTAGCGGGAACGGCGCTGATCCACTCGGCGATCGTGGTCGAGAAGCGCGAGGCGCTGAAGATCTGGACGGTGCTGCTGGCGATCGGGGCGTTCTCGCTGTCGCTGTCGGGCACGTTCCTGGTGCGGTCGGGCATCCTCAATTCGGTGCACGCGTTCGCCAATGACCCGACACGCGGCGTGTTCATCCTGGGCCTGCTGGGGCTGAATATCGGGGGTGCGCTGCTGTTATTCGCGTGGCGGGCGCCGGCGCTTGCCGCCGGAGGGATCTTTGCGCCCGTCTCGCGCGAGGGCGCTCTGGTGCTGAACAACGTGCTGCTCTGCTCGATCGCGGCGGTGGTGCTGACGGGGACGATGTATCCGCCGTTCACCGAGCTGCTGTTCGGGGCAAAGATTTCGGTGGGCAAGCCGTTCTTCGACGCGACCGTCATCCCGATGGCGATTCCGGTCTTTGCGGTCATGGCGGTTGGCCCGATGCTGTCGTGGAAGCGGGCGCGGCTTTGGCCGGTGCTGGCACGGCTCTGGTGGGTGGCGCTGGTGGCGTTCGCGGTTGGCGTCGTCGCTGTGTTCGGGGTGCGCGGTACGGTTCCGATCGTGGCGTTTGCGCTCGCGGCTTGGATCGTGGCGGGGGCCGTGCACGCGATTGCGGAGCGGGTGCAGCTCGGGCGCATTCCGGTCGGGCAAAGCCTGCGACGAATGCGGCACCTGCCGCGGTCGGCGTTCGGGGCCGCGATCGCGCATGCCGGGATGGGGATCACGCTCGCGGGCCTTGCGGGCATGTCGCAGGTCCAAAGCCGGATCGTGGAGGCCGTGCCGGGGCAGACGTTCCACCTGGCGGGCGATGATTGGACGCTGACCTCGCTCGCGACAGTGGCGGGGCCGAACTACACCTCGCGGATCGCGACGATTCGGATTGCGCGGCATGGACGGACGATCGCGGTGCTGCATCCGTCGCGCCGGGACTTCACCAACCAGGGCCAGACCACGACCGAGGTCGCGATCCACACCAACGGGCTCGCCGACTATTACACGGTGCTGGGCGACGAGCACGTCACGGACGGCCATGACCGCGCGGTGCTGCGGCTGCACCTCAACCCGCTGGCACCTTGGATGTGGCTGGGCGCGCTGATCATGGCGATCGGGGGCGGGGGGTCGCTCGCCGACCGCCGGGCGCGTGTTGGTGCGCCGCGGCGGCGGACGCGCCTGGCGCCGGCGGCGACCATGCCGGCGGCGGCCGAGTGAATACGCGCCGGCGAATAATGTTCCTGGCACCCGCCGGTCTGGCGGTCCTGGGCGGCGGTGCGTTCTACGAGATGCTGGCGGGGATGAGCACGGGGCGGTTCGATCCGCACGACGTGGGCAGTCCGCTGCTCAATCAGCCGGTGCCGGACTTCGCTCTGCCCGCGCAGAGCCCCGGGCAGGGATTCACTGCAAACGACGTGCGGCATGCGGGGCAGCCGATCCTGCTCAACTTCTTCGCGTCCTGGTGCATCCCCTGCGTGGAGGAGGCGCCGGTACTGGCCGAGCTTCGCAACGCGCTGCCGATTTGGGGCATCGCCTATGAGGACCATCCGGACGACGCGGCGGGCTTCGTCAAGCGGACCGGAAATCCGTATGCGCGTCTTGGCGCGGACCATAGCGGCGACGTCGCGATTGATTGGGGCGTGACGGGCGTGCCGGAGAGCTTCCTGATCGACGCGCGCGGAACCATTGCCTGGCATTACTCGGGTCCGCTGACGGCGGACATCATCGATCACGAGCTGATGCCACGGCTCGCATGATGCGCATTCTTGCGGCTTTGCTGGTGCTGGTCTGCGCCGGTGTTGGCCCGGCGCTGGCAGTAAGCGATCCGGCCGAGATGCTGGCCAATCCGGCGCTCGAGCAGCGTGCCGAGCAGGTCGGGCGTCAGCTTCGCTGCCTGGTGTGCCAGAACGAGGATATCGAGGATTCGGGTGCGGATCTGGCGCGCGATCTTCGGCGCATCGTGCGAACCCAGGTCTCCGAGGGTCGGACCAACACCCAAATCATGGCGTGGATGACGGCACGGTATGGCAACTTCGTCCGGCTCGCACCGCCGCTGATCCCCACCACGGTTCTGCTTTGGGGGATGCCGGTGCTGGCGCGCGCGACCGGTTTCGGCGTTGCCCTGATGTCGGTGTCCCGGCGTCGGGGCCATGCCGGCCCGCCACCAATGACCGCGGCCGAGCCCGGCCGGCGGGGCGCGATTAACGCCGCGCGGGCGTGTTGG
>CAXUIA010000076.1:0-6101 GCA_964250835.1 uncultured Acetobacteraceae bacterium
TCATACAGCAGCGCGTTGTCGTCCTGCACCGTTCCATCCGCTGCCACCAGCGTGCGGAACAGCCCGTCCGCCCGCTGGTAGCGTGCGAATGCCGATCCGAGCCCCTCGTGGATGATCGCCTCCGCCGGCCCGTCCCAGCCGAAGCCCGCAGCGTGCGAGAACGCGTGCACCTGCCGTGGCTGGACCCGTGCCCGACGATGCACGTCGACGAGCCGCCCGTCATCATTCAGACTTTCGCGAAATGCGCCGGAAACCCGATCGACACCCTCCGACGCCCAAAGCGGAAAAGCGTGCTCCACGGTCCACCGTGTCAGCGTCTCGGCGTGCTCGCGCAGTTGTGCTTCCACGACCATCATAGTCCTGTCATGCTCAAAACGGGCCTGTATCGTTGATACAATGCAACAAAAGAACATGAAGTCCGGCCAGCGGACAAGGAGAAGTCCATGAGCATCTCGTCGATCCTGCGCGGCAAGCCTGCCGGCGTCTACTCCGTGCTTCCCACCGACACTGTCGCCTCGATCGCGGCGACCCTGGCCGAAAAACGTGTCGGCGCCCTCCTCGTGCTCGACCGCGCCGAGCAACAGCTCGGCATCGTCAGTGAGCGCGACGTCGTTCGCACCCTGGCAGCCGAAGGCCCTCGCACGCTCGAGATGACTGCGGCCCAACTCATGACGCGGGTTCTCCACACAATAAGCCCAGACAGCGAGGTGCAGTCGGCAATGGAAATGATGACCAGCAACCGTGTCCGTCATTTGCCGGTGGTCGACGGCAGCAGGTTGTTGGGCATGATCAGCATCGGTGACGTCGTCAAGGAACGTCTTGAGCAGCAGGCGCATGAAGTCGAAACACTTCGTGACTACGTCGCGGGCCGTGGCTAGGGCAGGGGCTGCGCCCCTGCACCCCGCCGGGATTGAAGTGCCAACCGTTCAATCTCTTCATGGGATGATCAGCGCGCCGTGATGAGCGTGATCCGGGACGTTCTGGAGCAAGCCGTGAGGCCTTAGCGCCCTAGGAGCAGGCCAGAAACCTGACGCAAGGGCGCTGACTTCTGGCAGGCTGCCAACCAGCGACTTCGCGGCCATGCACGCAGCCTATGGGAGATGGACGGACGCCCGAAGGTCGCGCCGCCGGGGAACGGGAGCACGCTTTGAATAGGTGGTAATCATCCACTGTCCCACACCGCGGGTCTGGGGCCGCCGGTTCCAGCGGGGCTTGCGGCGGAGCCAACCTCAATAGCGCCGATAGGGTAAGAACTTCCCGCTCATCACGATCCGAACCCGATCCCCCGCTGGGTCCGGTTCTCGCTCAACCGACATCGAGAAGTCGATTGCACTCATGATTCCGTCCCCGAACTCTTCCCCGATCAGCTCCTTCCAAGTCGTCCCATACACCTGCACCAGCTCATGAAACCGGTAGATCACCGGATCCGTCGGCGGCCCCGGCGGCAGCGCCCCGCGATAAGGGATCTGCTGCAGCACCACCACTTCGGCCGCGGTCAGCCCCAGCGCTTCGCCAAGCCGCAACGCCGCGTCAGCCGGTATCGCCATCTGTCCCAGGCACGCGGCACACGTCCAAACCGGCGACTGTCCCGCGATCTCGCCGAGCTTGGCCCAGCTCAGGCCACGTTCCCGCTTGCGCTCGACGATCCAACGCCCAAGCACCGACTTCGCGTCATTCACGGCAACTCTCCATCCTCGACGACGAAACGAGGAGAGCAGGGTCGATCACCTGCCTGCAACCATCAATGATCGCCGGGTCCGGAGCCGCCGGCTCCGTCACGCAATAGCGTGCCGCGCTCAAGCCACCGAGACGACGATCTTCCCAAAATGCCCCGCCGACTGCATGTGTGCATAGGCCGCCCGCGCCTCGTCGAACGGAAACACCCGATCGATGACCGGCCGGATGCCGTGCAGGGCAATCGCTCGGTTCATCGCCTCGAACATCTCCGTCGACCCCACCATGATTCCGCGCACGTCAAGCCGGCGGCGCAAAATCATCAGCGGGTCGATCGTCTCTCCCGGTCCGGACAGCAGGCCGATCACCGCTATCCGGCCGCCCGTCCGCGTTGCCTCCATCGAGCGCGCGAACGTTCCCGGCCCACCGACTTCGACCACCAGATCGACCCCTATTTTTCCGGTCAGCCGTTTGGCCTCGCGCTCCCACTCCGTCACCGAGCGATAGTTGATCAACTCCGCAGCGCCCAGCTCGCGCACCCGTGTCAGCTTCTCGTCCGACGAGGAGGTCGCGATCACCCGCGCGCCCATCGTCCGCGCGAACTGCACGGCGAACACCGACACGCCGCCCGTGCCCAGCGTCAGCACCGTCTCTCCTGGTCGCACCGCCCCGAACTCGGCCAGCGCGTTCCACGCCGTCAGCGCCGCGCAGGGCAGCGTCGCCGCCTCCTCAAAGCTCAGATGGTCCGGCACCCGCACGGCACCCTCTTCGGACAACAGCACCAGCTCCGACAGCATTCCGTCGATTGCTCCGCCGCGCGCCGTCCGCTCGAGTGCGCTCGTCAGCCGCCCGCCCTGCCACCGGTCGTAAAAGCCGCCCGCGACCCGGTCACCCACCGCGAACCGCGTCACCCCCGCGCCCATCGCCACCACCTCGCCCGCGCCGTCGGAAAGCGGCACCAGGCCCTCCTTCGCGCCGGGATAGGTCCCGCCCGCAACCAGCAGGTCGCGGTAATTGAGCGAGCACGCCCGAACCCGGACCAGGATCTCGCGCGCCGCCGGTGACGGCTCCGCGGCGTCGACCATCGTCAGCCCCTCCAATCCACTTCCCGTGATCCGATACTGTCGCACCGTTGCGTCCTCCCCGTTCCTCTGGCGTTCACAAACGTCCAGGATACACCGACCGTCGCACCCGCCCGGAGTTCTTCACCCATGCGTCTCCTTCGCGCAGCCCTCCTCGGATCGACCCTGGCCGGTTGTGCTGTGAACATGCCCGGGCCGCCGCTTCCGGTCACCAATCGCTCCTTGACCGACGACTACCTCCTCGCACGCGGCCTGGCCGAAGGTGCCATCATCGGCGGGGTCATCAATCGCGACCAGCTTTTCCGGATCGTTACCCTCGATCATGCCGCCCTCATCGCCTACAAGGACACGCTGACCGAGCCATCCGACCTCACCCGAGCGCGCGCTCAGCGCGCCATCGAGGCCCTTGCCGAATACGCAGCCTCCCTCGATCCCAGCTCACCCCATCCAAACGGGATCACTCACTCGCAAGCCCCTTGAGCGCCAGCCAACGCCCGAGCCGCGCATTGACCACATCCGGCGCTTCCTGCTGCACCCAATGCGAAACGCCGGCCAAGCGTTCGACTGTCAGGTCCGCGACGAACCGCTCCAGTCCGCCGGCAAGCTCCGGGCCCAGCGCGCTGTCCGCCTCGCCCCAGACCAACAGCGTCGGCACCTTTATGCTCGCGACCGCATCGGCCCGGAGCAGCCCACCTACGTTTGCACGATAATAGGCGAGCATCGCCGTCGCCGCACCCGGCCGGAGTGCCGCTGCACGATACCCCTCGACCACCTCGAACGGCAGCCCGGCTGGCCGAAACGCCTCGGCCACCGCTCGCGCCCGACCCGCCGTCAGCAGCCGCTCCGGCAATCCAGGCACCTGAAAGAACGCCACATACCAGGACCGCAGCATCTGCCGTGGCGAACCTCGCAGCACCTCATTGAACCGTGCCGGATGCGGCGCATTCATAACCACAAGCCCGTCGAGCGCGCAGACCCGCCCGATCGCCACCGCCCAGGCGATCACTCCGCCCCAGTCATGCCCCACCAGCAGCCGGCGTCGCGCTCCCAGCGCATCAAACAGGCCGGCGACATCCGCTGCCAGCGCCGTCAGGCGGTAGGCGTCAAGCGCCACCGGCCGCGTCGTCTCCCCGTACCCGCGCAGATCCGCAGCCACCGCGCGCCACCCGCGCGCGGCCAGGAACGGCAACTGGTGCCGCCACGACCCGCGATGCTCCGGAAACCCGTGCAGGCACAGTGCCACATCCGGCCCGTCACCCGCCTCGTCGCAGGCGAAACTGAGCCCGTTGGCTTCGACCCGAAGCATCGCTGCCCTCAGGCCGCCTTGTCGCGCCGCAGACGCTTCGCCCCCAACAGCAACAGGATGGGTGCCGCAATGAAAATCGACGACGATGTCCCAACCACGATCCCGAACAGCATAACGGTCGCAAACCCGGACAGCGTGCCGCCACCGAACACCGCCAGCGGCAGTGCTGCAAGGAACACCGTCATCGACGTCCCCAACGTACGGTTGAGTGTCTCGTTGATCGACATGTCGATCAGCTCGCGCAACGGCATCGATCGGTATTTGCGCAAGTTTTCCCGCACCCGGTCGTACACCACCACCTTGTCATTCGTTGAATACCCGAGGATCGTCAGGATCGCCGCGACCATCACCAGATCGAATTGGAATCGTGTAATCGCCAGAAATCCGATCGTCTTGGTGATGTCGAGCAGCAGTGTCACCACCGCGCTGACCGCAAACTCCCACTCGAACCGTATCCATATGTAGGCGAGGATCATCAGCAAGCTGATCCCGAGCGCTAGCAGCCCGTTGCGGAACAGCTCCGCCGACACCGACGCTCCCACCGCGTCCACGCTCTGCACGACGGTCCCAGGAGCCGCCGCCGCCAGCGCCCGCCGCACCTGATCGACTGCCGCCTGCGTCGCCGCCTCCGACTGGCGCTGCCCCAGCCGGATCAACACGTCGCTCGGCGACCCGAACCGCTGCAGCCCCGCCGTCTGAACACCCTGAGCCGCGAGCTTGGCCCGGATCGCTCCGAAATCCGCCGGCACCGGCGTATGCGCCTCCACCACGACGCCGCCCGAGAAGTCGATCCCAAGCCGCAGCCCCGGTGCAAAGAACAGGACGATCGACAGCAGCGACAACGCCGCCGACACGCCAAGCCCCAGGAAGCGTCCGCGCATAAACGCGATCCGCGTCCCATCCGGCACAAACCGGAACGCGGGCTTTCCCAGAATGGCGCTCATACCGGCAACAAAGCGGGCCGTACCCGCGTGAACCAGCGCACCATCAGAAGCCGTGTCACCAGCACCGACGTGAAGAGCGAACTTGCGATACCGACCGTGATCGTCAGCGCAAACCCTTTCACCGGACCGTTGCCGAAGACAAAGAGCATCACGTGCGCCAGGAACGCCGTCGCATTGCTATCGATGATCGTCGAATAGGCGCGCTCGAACCCGGCCTGCATCGCCGCCAGCGGTGTGCGCCCGCGGCGTGCCTCCTCGCGTATTCGCTCGTTGATCAGGATGTTTGCGTCCACCGCCATCCCCAGCGTCAGCAGGATCCCCGCCATGCCCGGCAGTGTCAGCGTCGCTTGGAACAATGACAGCAGCGCCGTCAGCAGAACCAGGTTCATCAGCAGTGCCGCGTTCGCATACCACCCGAACAGCCCGTAAAACGTGCCCATGAAACCGATCACCAGCAGGAAGCCAACGCCGAGCGACAGCGCGCCCGCCCGTATGCTGTCGGCGCCCAGTTCCGGCCCGATCGATTGCTGCTGCAGCACCGTGAGCGGCGCCGGCAGCGCGCCCGCCCGAAGCAGGAGTGCAAGCGTCGTCGCCCGCTCGGCTGTGAAGTTGCCCGTGATCTGCCCCTGACCGCTCGGGATGATGCCCTGGATCACCGGCGCGGAAATCGACTTCCCATCCAGCACGATCGCAAACCGCTTGCCCAGGTTGGCCCGCGTCACCGCCGCGAACCGCCGCGCGCCCGTCGCATCAAAGGCGAAGTTCACGTCCCACGACCCGGTCTGCGGATCGGTCGCCGCCTGCGCGTTCGTCAGGTCTCCGCCATCCACCTCGACATGCTTGAAGACCACGATCTTCTGCCCCGGCTCATCTTCAAGCGACAGCACCTGATCACCAGGCGGCGTCGGCTCGTTAGGTGACGCCGTCTCATCGACCAGCTGGAATGTCATCTTCGCCGTCGTTCCGAGCAGCGTGCGCACTTTCGCCGGATCCGTCACCCCGGGCAGCTCGACCACGATCCGGTCCGCTCCCTGTCGCGAAATCGAGGGGTCGACTACTCCTGTCGCATCAATCCGGCGTCGCACGATCTCGATC
>CAXUIA010000076.1:6111-9696 GCA_964250835.1 uncultured Acetobacteraceae bacterium
CTGCCCCGCTTGGCGATTGCCGCCGGCGACAGCATCACCTCGATCCGGTCGCCCAGCGCACGAACACCGAACTCGCCACGCATGTCCTGCGGCATTGCCCGCAATGCGGCCACATCACGCGCCGTCTCCGAAGGGTCGCGCGGTGTAAAACTGAACACACCGCGGGAAGCACTCGTCGTCACGTCGCGATATCCCAGCCCCCCCGAGATCAGCGTGTGCCGCACGGCGTCGCCCAACGTCTCGAGGCGCGACGCTGTCACCGCGCGTAGATCGACCTGCATCAGCAAATACGACCCGCCGCGCAGATCAAGCCCCAGATGGATCGTCCGCCAAGGCAGCCCGGCGAACGGCCGGGCCGTGAAGTTTGGCACACAGAGCAGAATGCCGAGCAGACAGACGCCCAGGATGGAGGCGGTCCGCAAACGGCTGAAATACATCACCGGTAGAACGCCCCCTTATTCCCGCACGCCGGCGGCAGGCCAGGGCGATGAGGCCGAGGCGCGCGGAAGATGCCGACCGCGCGCCCCGGATGCAACCGATCCCGGCCTCAGCGCCGGGCGTCAGTGAACGTCGGGCGATCCCTGCCGCGCCGCTTCAGCCTGCTCGCGCGCGGCCTCTCGCTGTTGCTTGCGATACTCGTGACGCTTGTACATTCCGACCGCGCATCCGCCGACCGCGCCCGCCACGCCATGATGGGCCAGATGACCACCCACCGCGCCGACCGCGCCATACTTCAGGCATCCGCCCGGCTCGGCCATCGCCGTCCCGGTTCCCAGCGTGCCTGCGCCGAGCGATCCCACCAGCGCCGATACCATCAAAACGCGGCCAAAACCTCTGCTCATCAAAGCCTCCCTAGATCCGTCGCCAGCGTAACGCGCTGTCTGCGTCAAAATTGCGTCGTCCCAATGGCGAGACCACAATCCTCGCTGTAACCATCCAGCAAGCACCTCATCACGGGAGGCCATTATCGCTGATCCGTTGCGCATCGGCCTGATCGGCGCCGGTCACTTCGGCCGGTTCCACGCGCTCAAGCTGGCCCAGAACCCGCGCGCCGTCCTGACCGGCATCCACGACCCCAATCAGCAACGTGCCGCCGAAGTGGCTGGTGAAGCCGGCCATGTTTCCGTGCTCGACCTCTCGACCCTCATCGAGCATTCCGACGCGCTCGTCATCGCCGCTCCCGCCGAGCATCACGCCCAGCTCGCCATCCAGGCCCTCAACGCCCACCGTCACGTGCTTATCGAAAAGCCAATTGCCGCCACGCTGGACGAGGCCGACCAGCTCGCCAGCCTCGCCCAACGCCACAAGCGCGTCCTGCAGGTCGGCCATCTTCTCCGCTTCTCCGCCGAGCACCGCGCGATCACCGCCCGCATCCGCCGCCCGCTCTACATCGAGGCCACCCGCATCGCTCCCTTCAAGCCGCGCGGCACCGATGTATCCGTCATCCTCGACCTCATGATCCACGACCTCGACCTGGTGCTCGCCGTCGTCGACAGTCCCATCGAGAATGTCGATGCCCTCGGTGCCGCCGTTTCCAGCCCCCACGAGGATATCGCCAACGCCCGCGTCCGCTTCGCCAACGGCTGCGTCGCCGCCATCACCGCCAGCCGCATCAGCCTCAAGACCGAGCGCCGAATGCGGCTCTTCTCCGAGGAGGGCTACCTCTCCGCCGATTTCGTCGCCCGCGAGCTGACCTTCATCGGACGTGAGCGCGGCCTCCCGATCCCGGGCACCGGCGGCTTCAGGCGGGAGGCAGTGCAGTGGAAGGAAGAAGACCAGCTCGCCGCCGAGCACCAGGCCTTTATCGCCGCCTGTCTCGACAACGCACCCGTCATCGTCGACGCCCGTGCCGGCCGCCGCGCGCTGGAAGCAGCCCTCGCCGTCACCACCGGCATTCGCCAAAGCCGCGAGCGCATGGAAGCTTCAGGTCTGCTCTCCGGCCAGCAACGTTAAGCACGGGGCACTGCCCCAAACCCCGCCAAGGGCGGTGCCCTTGGATCCCGTCACTTGGAGGCACGCGGGGTCTGGCCCAGCAGATTTTGGGGCACGTCCCCCAATTCGGCTCCGTAAATCTAGCGATCGGTCAAACGCAGCTCGATCCGCCGGTTCCGCGCGTAAGCCGCCGGGGTATCGGCCGCGTCGAGCGGCTGATACTCGCCAAATCCCGCGGCTGCCAGGTGATTGGCCGGGATACCGCTCGCGATCAGCAGCCGCACCACGCTGATCGCGCGTTCGGCCGAAAGCTGCCAATTGAGCGCGTCGCCGCCGCCCTTTGCGCGCTGCTTGTCCGCATGCCCGTCGACGCGCAGAACCCAAGACAGCTCGGTCGGTATCTTCGGAATGATCTGTTTAAACGTCGCGGCAAGCTTGCCGATTTCGGCCATGCCGCCCGGCGACATGTCGGCGCTGCCAACGGGGAACAGCACTTCGCTCTGAAAAACGAACCGGTCGCCCACGACCGAGATCCCCCTTTGTCCAGCCAGCACTTGGCTCAGCCGCCCAAAGAACTCACTGCGGTAACGCTTCAGCTCCTCCACCCGGTCGGCCAGCGCCAAGTTCAGCTTTCGGTCAAGATCCGCAATATGAACATCGCGATCCTTGATCTGCGCCTGTGAGACGTCCAGCGCCGCCGCGATGGCCGCCAGCTGCTGCCGCAACGCCGTCAGCTGTGCATTCAGCAGCGCCACGCTCGCAGCCTGGCTCGCCGAGAGTGCGGTCTCCCGGCCAAGCTGCCGCTCCTTCTCGACCAAGGAGGCCGTCACCGCGTCCTCCGACGCCCGAAGCGCCGCCTCATGCGTCCGCTCGAGTGACAGCATCTGCGAGAGCTGCGCCACCTCTGCCGAAAGCCGCTCGAGCGCCTTCTGCCGCCCGCTCAGCGCCACCGACAGGAACGCCTGTCCCAGCACGAACACCAGCAGCACAAAGATGATGACCAGCAGTAGCGTCGACAGCGCATCGACATAGCCGGGCCACGCGTCGAGTCCGTTCCCACTGCTCCGCCGCCGCCGGCTCAGTGCCATGAGGAGGCAAGTCTGGGGCTGTTACGTCGGAGACGTGCTCCGCACGCGACCGCGGCGGGGCTCAAGGCAGACCTGTCATACCGCCGCACCCCGAGCCTGCGACGCCGCCCCGATCGTACGCGCCAGCACCCGCAACTCCTGCCGGATCTCCGCCGTGCTCTGCTCCCGCCCGTGCTCGGTCTCGCTCAGCAGACGCGTCAGCAGTTGCTCAATCCCGCGCAGATGCGCGCGTTGGAGATCGCCGTCCTGCGAATCCGCCAGCCGATTGAGCGCCAACTGGTTCGCCCGGATCATGTCGGACAGTCCGCCCATATGTCCCGCGAGCTGGATCAGCGCGTGACCGACCTGCGTCCGATTTTCCTCCGACCGCGCGATCAGCGTGTGCAGCTG
The DNA here is from genome assembly GCA_964250835.1 of uncultured Acetobacteraceae bacterium. Taxonomy (GTDB): domain Bacteria; phylum Pseudomonadota; class Alphaproteobacteria; order Acetobacterales; family Acetobacteraceae; genus CAXTPV01. The sequence continues at coordinate 9,522 of CAXUIA010000076.1, forward strand.
CTCCAGGCTCTCAGCCGTCTGCTCCAACAGGCCCTGCACATAGGCCGGGATAGGCATCTCGCCGTCGCTCCCCGGACCGCCAGTGCCGAACCGCGTAATCCCAGCAAGCCATTCCTCCAGCTCGTTGAAAAACCGGTTCTGCGCCTGCCCCGCCGTCAGGTCCAGAAATCCGAGC
>CAXUIA010000077.1:0-9694 GCA_964250835.1 uncultured Acetobacteraceae bacterium
CCACCAACGGCCGCGAGGTCCTCGCGCGCAGCCGCCGGGAGACCGGCATCGACTTCCGCCTGATCAGTCCGCGTGAGGAAGCCTCCCTCGTCGTCGAGAGCTGCGCCGGCCTGCTCCGCGGAGCCGGCCGCCGCGCGCTCCTGTTCGACATCGGCGGCGGCTCCACCGAAATCGCCTGGGTGCGGCTCGCCGGCGTCGACCGCGCGCAAGAACCCGAAATCATCGGTTTTGCCTCGATCCCGCTCGGTGTGGTGACGCTCGCCTCCTCGCTCGGGGTGGACGGCCACGATCCGGCGGGCTTCGAGCAGATGGTCAACGCCATGCACGACCCGCTCGAGGCTTTCGAGCGCATTCACCGGATCGGCCACGAAATCCGCGTCGGCGGCGTCTGCATGGTCGGCACCAGCGGCACCGTCACCACGCTGGCCGGCGAAGCGCTGGGCCTCGACCGCTACCGCCGTCCGATGATCGACGGCTTGATGATGCCGATCGAGGACACCACCCTCGCCATCGAGCGCCTGCGCGCGCTTGGGCCGGAAGAGCTGGCGATGCACGCCTGCGTCGGCGCAGACCGCGCCCCGCTCGTCCTGCCAGGCTGCGCGGTCTTCGAGGCGATCAGGCGGCAATGGAGCTTCACCCACGTCCTCGTGGCCGATCGCGGTCTACGCGAAGGCCTGCTCCGCCGTCTGATCCGAACCGGTGCCAGACGCGCCTGGCCGCCAGCATGAGCGGCGACGGCGGGCGCGCGCCCAGCCAGCGACTGCGCACCGCCCGCGGCCGCAGCGTCTCGCAGCAGCGTTGGCTGACCCGCCAAATCAACGACCCCTACGTTGCGCGCGCCCGCAAAGCCGGCTGGCGCTCACGCGCGGCGTTCAAGCTCATTGAGCTCGACGACCGCTACAAGCTCATCACCCCCGGCTGCCGGGTCCTCGACCTCGGCGCCGCCCCGGGCGGCTGGTCCCAGGTCGCGATCAAGCGCGGCGCCGGCCGCGTGGTCGCCATCGACCTGCTCGCGATCGAACCCCTGACCGGCGTCGACATCCTCCAGGGCGACCTGGCCGCCGAGGGCATGGACCGCACGCTCGCCGAGCGCCTCGGCGGTTCCGCCGACCTCGTGCTCTCCGACATGGCGCCCAACACCACCGGTCACGCCGCGACCGACCATCTGCGCATCCTGGCGCTGGCCGACCTCGCCGCCGCACTCGCGCTCGACACGCTGGCCGCCAACGGCGCCTTTGTCGCCAAAGTCTTCCAAGGCGGGTCCGAAAAGCAGCTCCTCGATCGCCTCAAACAGGGGTTCCGCACCGTCCGCCACGTCAAACCGCCCGCGAGCCGCAAGGAAAGCAGCGAGCTCTACGTGGTCGCGACAGGCTTCAGAAAAGCTTGAGCTTCATCTGGATCAGGATCCACCCCAAGGCGAACGCAACGCGAAGCTCCATCGCCCGTTGGTCGCGACGCCAGTCAAGGAGCACTCATGGCCTCGAGCCAGGCGACCCAAGTTCTTCACGGCCCGAGCCGAGCCGGCTGGTGGCCCGTTCTCAAGCGCGTGGCGCAGAACGTTTCGGCCAACCGCCTGACCACCGAAGCCGCCGCCGTCACCTTCTACAGTCTGCTCGCCATCTTTCCGGCCCTCGCCGCGATGGTGTCGCTGTTCGGCCTGATCGCCGACCCCCAAGTCGTTGCGGACCAGATCAACGGCCTGCGCTCGGTTCTTCCCGACGGCGCCATGCAGCTCCTGGGCAGCGAGTTGCATACGCTCACCAGCTCAAGCGGCAAATCGCTCAGCCTCGGCGCGGTGATCGGGCTCGCGACCTCTCTCTGGACCGCCAACGCCGCCACCAAATCGATTTTCGGCGCGCTCAACGCAGCCTACGGCGAAACCGAGAAGCGCAGCTTCGTGCGGCTGACCCTGATCTCGCTCGCACTGACCGCATCGTCGCTCATCTTCATCATCGTCACACTGGCCTGCGTGGTGGCGCTTCCGGCGGCACTCGGTTTTCTGGGCTTGGGCAGCCTCGCCCAGTGGTTGCTCCTCATCGCGCGCTGGCCGCTGCTCCTGGCCGCCATCGTCGTATTGCTGTCTGGCCTCTACGCGCTCGGGCCCAGCCGTGGGGCGATCCGCTGGCGGTGGCTGACCGCCGGCAGTCTGGTCGCGGCGCTGCTGTGGCTCGCGGCCTCGGTCCTGTTCTCGTGGTACGTCGCCAATTTCGGCAACTACAACAAGACCTACGGCTCACTCGGCGCGGTCGTTGGTTTGATGCGGAGTCTGAGCGAGAAGACTCCAACTAGAACGTCGACTGACCCCAGACCCGCTTTGTCACGCGGGTCTGGGGCGGCTCGCCTCAGCTGGATCTGGGGCAGAGCCCCCTGATCGGAGGGACTCCACCTGCAGTTCCTCACCGACTTCGGCGACTCCGCCATCACGCTTCCGCTGCTCTGCCTCATCGCGCTCGCCGGACGCTGGCGCGTCGCCGTTGCGGTCGCCGGCGCATTCGCCGCCATCCTCGCGCTGAAGCTTTTGTTCGGTGTCTTTCCCGCCTTCGATATCCGCAGTCCAAGCGGACACACGGGCTGTGCTGCTGCGACCTACGGTGGCCTGGTTCTTCTGATGGCCGGCCGCACCGCCGGCCTTTGCACGGCGACGCTGACCGCGACCGCAATCGGCGCGAGCCGCATCTTCCTCAACTTGCATAGCGCGCCCGAAATCCTGCTCGGCGCCATGATCGGGATCACCGCAGTCCGGCTCGCCGGTCGCCCGGCAATATCACCGCAGCGCGCCAAGGCACTCGCGGTGTCTGCTGTTCTGCTCATCGCACTCCTGCATGGTCGGCGCGCGCCGATCGAACCTGTGCTCGTCCACATCGAGCATTCGTTGCGGTCCTACGCATGATCAGTCTTGGAATCGACGCGGCGCGCGTGAACTGTGCTCACCAAGTGCCGGATGGACATGATGATCCGTCTCGACCGCCGATCTCATCCTTTCGTCCGGGCGGCCAGGCTCGCCGGCCTGCTTGCCGGCCTGTGCGCCGTCACCCTGACCGCGGGTTTCGGCTGGTTCGTGGCCGACGCCGAGCGGCGATCACCGTGGCCGGCGAATGCCGACGGCATCGTGGCACTCACCGGCGGCGCGCTACGCGTCCAGACGGCGCTCGGCCTCCTGCACGCAGGCGTCGCGCACCGGCTTCTCATCTCCGGCGCGGCCCCGGGCGTGACCGTGCAGGCGGTGCTTCGGACCGACGACCCGCGCGCCACACAAGCGGGCGCGATTACCCTGGGACACGTGGCCAAAACCACGGCCGGCAACGCTGTCGAGGCTGCCTGGTGGGTGCGCGCCAACGGTCTGCATTCTCTCGTCGTGGTCACGGCCGGCTACCACATGCGCCGTGCGCTTGCCGAAATCGGCGCCGCCGCACCCCATATCCGTTTGATGCCCTACGCTGTTCATCCGCATGCCGGGCCACGCACGTTCCTGATCGAGTATGCCAAGCTGATCGCAACGATCGGCATGCCCGCACCTGCTCCCGGCACCACCTGACAGGCTTGCCGGCAGTCGCGCAGGCGCGCATGCAGCGGCGATGAGCGGCCCGCGAGTCCTGGCGTTCAACGCGCTCTTCCTGACATTCACCCTGGTCCTCGGACTGGCCGGCCTGGTGGTCCGCACCTGCCGTCGCGACCTGGCTTTCCCGCTTGCCCGCTTCTGGACACGGGGCACGGTGGGCCTTCTTTGCGCGATCTGCCGCGTCCGGATTGAGGTCAGCGGCCGCGAGCATCTCGTCGCTGGACCGCTGATTGTCGCCTCCCAGCACAGATCGGCGCTCGACGCGCTGATCTGGTTCAGCATCCTTGATCGTCCGAGCTACGTGATGAAACGCGAGCTCGAGCGTCTGCCCCTGATCGGCCCGCTCCTCGAGCCCGCCGGCATGATCCCCGTCGACCGCGCCGGCGGCAGCCAGGCACTCCGCTGCATGCTGCGTCACGCAGCGGCAGCACTAGGGAACGGGCGTCAGCTCATCATCTTCCCGGAAGGCACGCGCATCCCGAGCGGTGGGCAGGAAGCGCCGCTTGCCCCGGGCATTGCCGCACTCGCGCGGTGCGGTGTGCCCATCCTGCCGGTGGCAACCGACTCCGACCGCGTTTGGGGTCCCGGCCTACTGCTCCGGCCAGCGCATATGCCAGCCGCAGCAATCGTCCGGATCGCAGTCGGACCGCCGCTGCCCAGCGGTCTCGACCGCGACCGGCTGATCATTGCATTGCGCGCAGCCTGGCACGCAGTGTCTTGTGGATAAAGATGTGGGTAGAAGCTCGGCGGCGAAAATACGAAGTAATAACAATTAACTTGACTGCGATCCGGTCTCGCCAGCAATGCTGCGGGGTCAACTCATCAAGTCGGCCAGTCCGGCGTGCCGCCGCTCCCGACGGAAACGAAACCTCGCTTCCTCAATGCTTTAGCTCCGCTGCCTCGAAGTTGCGTCAGCCCTGTCAACGTTGTGATGACAATCTTGTGTATGAATATGCGGTTGACACAACGACTTCTTCTCCGAGGCTCGAGTTACTTGTTGCTTGTGGATGAAACCTCGCGCCGCTGTTGTTGTAACAACTGGTTTCTTGATCGTTGCCGTCTTCGCGACCGTTTCCATCACGCGTCACAATATCCAACAACGCCTGTTGGGCGAGTGGGTCGAGGCGCAAAGCATCGCCACCGCTTCCGGCCTGCGCCTTCAAGGTCGGCCTGAAGCTGGTCTCGGTTTCGGTTTAGCTATCGCGAACCCCACCCTTCGGGCCCTGGATGACGACCTCACGGTATCAGCCGACCGCCTCGTGCTGCATCGATCATCGGGCGGCCGCGTCACCGTGGCTCTGCCGGAGCCAGCCAGCATCACTGCCAGCAACCATCTCTGGCGCGTTTGGGGCCGACTTCGCGCCACCTTCGGCAGTCAACTCGATGTCGATGGCGCAATGGTCCGATGGGCCGGCGGCGGCGGACCGGATGACATCGCGACTATTGGACACATCGAGGCGTCAGTCGCCCGCGAACCTCAAGCGCTCCGTCTTGTCGCCCAGCTGTTGGACGTCGCCCTTCCACGTAATCTCACCCGCGTTCAGCGAAGCATCCACCGGGCGGCCATCGATGTTGAGGTTCACGACCGGACTCTTCTCCTAAGATCCGCCGGGCTCGACTGGGAGGGAACCGACGCGGACCTTCAGGGCACCTTGGTTGCCGATCGCTCCGGCGCTCTCTCCGGCCGGCTGTCGCTCAACCTCGGTGCGGACTGGCAAGACGCGATCACACGCACCGTCGCCGACCGGCTGATCTCGCCCGCGCAAGGCCAGGCGGCAATGGGCCTCCTCTCGCTCCTGATGCCAAATCCGAGCGCTCTTCCGGTCGCCGTCGAGAGCGGCCGCGTCACCCTCGCCGGCCTCCTCATCGCCGACCTCCCCCGGCTACCGCCACTCCGGAGATGACAAACCCGTCGCACAGCGCGCCGTCGGTGTCGTAAGCAGCAGGCCATTGTCTTGCGGCGTCGGCCGCGCATCTCTCGTGCAACGCTCCGCTTCGATGGCCCACATGGTAGAAGCGGGGGCCGGCAACGGGATACCGCCAATGTTCGGTTTTGACGCCCTTCACCTCGCCCGTGCCCAGTTCGGGTTCACGGTCGCCTTCCACATCATCTTCCCTGCCTTCTCGATCGGGCTCGCGGCCTACCTCGCCGTGCTCGAAGGCATGTGGCTCAAGACGGGACGCGCGGTCTATCTCGACCTCTACAAATACTGGCTGAAAATCTTCTCGGTCGGGTTCGCGATGGGCGTCGTCTCCGGCGTCGTCATGTCCTACCAGTTCGGCACCAACTGGTCGGTGTTCTCCGACAAGGCCGGCGGCGTGCTCGGCCCTCTTATGGCCTACGAGGTGCTGACCGCCTTCTTCCTGGAGGCGGGCTTCCTCGGTGTCATGCTCTTCGGCATGGGCCGCGTCGGCCCCCGCCTGCATTACGCCGCGACCTGCCTGGTTTCGGTCGGCACCGCGATCTCCATGACCTGGATCATCTCCGTCAATTCCTGGATGCACACGCCGGCCGGCTACACCATCACACCCGCTGGCAAGTTCGAGCCCACCAACTGGCTCGCCGTCATCTTCAACCCGTCGTTCCCCTACCGGCTCGTCCATATGAGTCTCGCCGCGTTCCTCACCGTCGCCTTTATCGTGGGCGGTGTCGGCGGCTACCACCTGCTGCGCGCTCGCGCCCGGCGCCGCCCGCCCACAGAGGCGACCCGCCTGATGTTTTCCATGGCGCTTTGGATGGCGGCCATCGTAGGACCCATGCAGATCCTCGCCGGCGACACCCAGGGCCTCAATACCCTGAAATACGAGCCCGCAAAGATCGCCGCCATGGAGGGCGACTTTACCGGCGGCCGCTATCAGGGCGAGAAGCTCTTCGCCATCCCCAACATGGCCAAACAGCGCTCCGACTACGCGATCGAAATTCCCTACGCCGGCTCGCTGATCCTCACCCACCATCTCTCCGGCCGGATCCCCGGCCTGAAGGATTTCCCGCGCGCCGACCAGCCCGACAGCGCAATCCTGTTCTTCACCTTCCGGATCATGATCGCGATCGGCTTCGCGATGGCCGGGATCGGCGTTTGGAGCCTCTGGTGTCGCTACCGCGGCACGCTTTACGAGAACCCCTGGCTGCATCGCGCCGCGGTCCTGCTCAGTCCCGCCGGCTGGGTCGCCATTATCTGCGGCTGGATGACGACCGAGATCGGACGCCAGCCCTACACCGTCTACGGCCTGCTGCGCACCGTCGACAGCGTCTCGCCGATCGCGCTCCCGGGTGTCGCGACCTCGTTCGTCGTCTTCATCCTGGTCTACTTCGCCGTCTTCGGCTCCGGCATCGTCATCCTGCTCCGCATGATGAGCCACCAGCCTGAGCCGGGCCAGGACGGGCCGCGCGGCGACGAGCCGATCCGCACCGCCGGCATCCATCCCGGTCTCGCCCAGGCTGGCGGCTTGAGCCACGCGGGAGCCGCCGAATGACCAGCCTGCTGCCTGTCCCGCATAGCGCGCAGGCGCTGCACGGCTGGTTCTTCTGGTCTCCCGTTCTGTCGGCGGCCGTGCTGGCGCTCGTCATCCTGCTCTACGTGCTGCTCGACGGCTTTGATCTAGGGGTCGGGATCCTCTTCGCCGCCGAGCGCGGATCCGAGAACCGCGACGTCATGGTCAACTCTATTGCTCCTGTCTGGGACGGCAACGAAACCTGGCTCATCCTTGGCGGCGCCGGCCTGTTCGGCGTCTTTCCCGTGGCCTACGCCATCATCCTGCCCGCCTTCTACCCGGTTATCATCCTGATGCTGCTGTCGCTGATCTTCCGCGGCGTCGCTTTCGAGTTCCGTTTCAAGGCCATCGCCGCCCGCACCCGCAAAGTCTGGGATTTCGGCTTCTTCGCCGGCTCGCTCAGCGCGTCACTGTGCCAGGGGCTCATCCTCGGCACCTTTCTTCAAGGCATACGCTTCAAGGGCGAACAGTATGCCGGCGGCTGGTGGGACTGGCTCACTCCGTTCAGCATTGTCTGCGCCTTCGCCGTCGCCGCCGGCTACGCCCTGCTCGGCGCGTCCTATCTGGTCTGGAAAACCGATGGCGCGCTCCAGCGTCGCATGCGCGACGCCGCCCGTCCGCTAGCCCTGCTGGTGCTCGCCTTCATCGGAATCGTCAGCGTCTGGACACCGTTCCTGCACGACAGCTACCTCAATCACTGGTTCACCTGGCCGCGCGCCCTTTACGTGAGCCCCGTGCCGGTCCTGGTGGCGGCTCTCGGCATCGGTTTCTTCTGGTCGATCAAAGCCAACCATCACGTTACACCGTTCCTCTGTGCGCTCGGCCTGTTCTTTCTCTCCTTTACCGGTCTCGGAATCTCGACCTGGCCCACTGTCGTGCCGCCCTCGATCGACATCTGGCAGGCTTCCAATCCGCCTCACAGCCAGCTTTTCCTGCTCGCGGGGATGATCTTCCTGGTGCCGACGATCATCGCCTATTCGAGCTACAGCTACTGGGTCTTCCGCGGCAAGGTCGACCCCAGCGCGCATTACCACTAGCGCATGCTCCGGCGGATCGCCTGGTTCGTCGGCCTCTGGGCCGCCGGCGTCGCGGTCACCGCCGCCGTCGCCTATGGCTTGCGACTGATCATCTTTATGTAGCACCAGGGCTCTGCCCGGGACCCGCTGGGCGGCGCCCCCAGACCCGCGTCATCGCCGGGTTGTGTCCTCCTCGGCATCAAACGCTGCACGGGCCGCCTTGATGGCGGCGTGGCTGCGATCAGCCCAAAGGACAAGGAACGCCAGCGGTTGGAGGATTGTCTCGCCGAGCGGTGTGAGACGGTACTCCACGCCGGGTGGTTTGGTCGGAAACACCGTGCGGTTGATCAAGCCATCACGTTGCAGATCGTGAAACGTCTGCGCCAGCATCCGCTTGGAAATGTCCGGGATGGCGCGTTGCACGGCGCTGAACCGGTGCGGGCCGTGTGCAAGCGTCCCCAGAACCAGCGTCGACCACTTGTCCCCGATACGATCGAGAACGTCTCGCACCGGACAATCCGGGACCGGCGACCTTGTCGTGAGAAACGACTCAACGGGGTTGGGCGTGCCCGCAGACGCCCCTGCGGTTACCGCCGCCACACCTTGTCCCAAAATCCTGCCTCCTTCACACCCTTAACGGTCTCATCTAATTACCTTGTGCTCATTCAGAACCGCAAGGAACAACGTTATGCCCACCCCACCAAAGCTTTTTGTAACCGGCGCCACCGGACAGCTCGGCGGCCTCGTCATCGACGCGCTGCTTGAGAGCGTGCCCGCCAGCGCCATCATCGCGGGCGTACGCGACCCGGCCAAGCAGGCGGCCGCATCACTCCGTGACAAAGGCGTGGAGGTCCGCGTCGCCGACTACTCTCAGCCGGCCACGCTGGCGAGTGCGCTCGCCGGCATCGACCGGCTCCTCCTGGTGTCGGGCAGCGAGATCGGCAAACGCGGGGTGCAGCACCGCAATGTCATCACCGCCGCGAAGGACGCCGGCGTCAGTCTGATCGCCTACACCAGCATTCTTCGCGCGGACACGTCACCGCTGTTCCTCGCGCGTGAGCATCGCGAAACCGAAGCAGCCCTGACGGAGTGCGGCCTGCCGTTCGTGCTGCTGCGCAACGGCTGGTACACCGAGGTCTATACCTGGCGGCTGCCGCTTGCCCTTGCGCATGGCGCCCTGATCGGCGCGGCGGGCGAAGGCCGCGTCTCTGCCGCTGCGCGAGCCGACTACGCCAGAGCCGCCGCGACCGTGCTGGCTGGCGGCGACCACGCGGGCCGCGTCTATGAGCTGGCTGGTGACGCGTCGTTCACGATGACCGAGCTGGTCGCGGTGGTGGCCGAAGCGTCGGGCAAGCCAATGGCCTACCAGAACATGACCGCGGAGGAGTTCCGGTCAGCGGTGGTCGGATCGGGCGGGCCGGAGATGATGGCACTGATCATGTCGGACACCGACGCGGGCGTGGAGAACGGGGCGCTGTTCAGTGACAGCGTCGATCTGGCCCGCCTGATCGGGCGGCCCACCACTCCCTTCCGAACCACCATCACCCGGTTCGTGCAGGATCAGGCGGCCGGCGGCCAGGCTTCGGGTCACTAGGCCAGACCATGAAGGGCCAGGGCGCTGCCCTGG
>CAXUIA010000078.1:0-9589 GCA_964250835.1 uncultured Acetobacteraceae bacterium
TTAACGCCCTGGGCGCGCCCGTGGACCCGCTGGGGCCAGGGGCCCCAGACCCGTAGTTAAGTGGTGGTGTCCAGAGGCGAAGCCATTGGCCGCCGGAGGCTCTTAAACAGCTTCCGCTCCGGAGATGATTTCGATCAGTTCGCGCGTGATGTTGGCTTGCCTGGTCTGGTTGTAGCGCAGCGACAGACGGTCGATGGCTTTACCCGCGTTTCTGGTGGCGTTGTCCATCGCGGTCATGCGGGCCCCCTCCTCGCCTGCGGCACTTTCGAGCAGCGCGCGGTAGATCTGGATGCCGATGTTGCGGGGAAGCAGTCGATTGAGGATGGTTTCTTCGTCGGGTTCGAACTCGTAGGGAACCTGATCGGCCCTGTCGTTGTCGTTTTCGGCGACGCTGAGCGGGATGAGGGGTTGCTCGCTCGGGATCTGGGACATGACATCGACGTAGCGGTTGTAGATGAGAGTGGCGCGGTCGATCTGACCTCGGTTGAAGGCGTTGACGATGGTCTCGCCCACTTTCTCGGCGTCAGCGAAGCCGATACCGCGCTGGCCGGCGTAAGTGACCTGGTCGAGGAAGTCGTTGCGGAAGTCGCGCCTGAGGATGTCGGCGCCTTTGCGGCCGACAGTGATCAGCTTGACGGTTTTGCCTTCGGATTGGAGGCGTCTTGCGAGGTTTCGGGCGTAGCGGGCGGTGTTGCTGTTGAAGCCGCCGGCGAGGCCGCGGTCGGCGGTGACGACGACGAGGAGGTGGTTACGGTCGTTGCCGTTGCCGCGCAGGAGAGGCGGGGCGTCTTGCCGGTCGCCCACGGAGCGGGCGAGGTTCTCGAGCATGCGCTGCATGCGCTGGGCGTAAGGGCGCGCGGCCTCGGCGCGTGACTGGGCGCGGCGGAGTTTGGAAGCCGCGACCATTTTCATGGCACTGGTGATCTTGCGCGTCGATTTGACGCTGTTGATCCGGCCGCGGAGTTCCTTGAGTGAAGGCATTTGGGCGTGCGGGCCTCAGGCGCGTGTGAAGCGGTCGGTGAACTGCTTGAGAAATGCACCGAGCTTGTCGTCGGTGTCTTTTTTCAGTTCGCGATCACGGCCGATGGTGTCCAGGATTTCTTTGCCGTTCTGGCGAAGGTCGTCGAGGAGGGCGCGCTCATACTCGACGACGCGATCGACGGGAACCTTGTCGAGGAAGCCACGCGTGCCGGCGTAGATCGAGACGACCTGCTCCTCGACGGTCAGCGGCGAGTATTGGGGCTGCTTGAGCAGCTCGGTCAGGCGGGCGCCGCGGGCGAGCTGGCGTTGCGTCGACTCGTCGAGGTCCGACGAGAACTGTGCAAAGGCCTGCATCTCGCGATATTGGGCGAGCTCGAGTTTGATCTTGCCGGCGACCTGCTTCATGGCCTTGATCTGGGCCGCCGAGCCGACGCGGCTGACGGAGCCGCCGACGTTCACCGCGGGGCGAACGCCGCGGAAGAAGAGCTCGGTTTCGAGGAAGATCTGGCCGTCGGTGATGGAAATGACGTTGGTCGGGATGTAGGCGGCGACGTCGCCGGCCTGGGTCTCGATGACGGGAAGCGCGGTGAGCGAGCCGCCGCCGAACTCGTCGGACATTTTGGCGGCGCGCTCGAGCAGCCGGGAGTGCAGGTAGAAGACGTCGCCGGGGTAGGCTTCGCGCGCGGGCGGGCGGCGGAGCAGGAGCGACATCTGGCGGTAGGCCACGGCCTGCTTGGTGAGGTCGTCGTAGGCGATGAGCGCGTGCATGCCGTTGTCGCGGAAATATTCGCCCATCGTGCAGCCGGTGTAGGGCGCGAGGAATTGGAGGGGCGCCGGGTCGGATGCGGTGGCGGCGACGACGATGGAGTATTCCATCGCGCCCGACTCTTCGAGCTGGCGCACGATCTGGGCCACCGTGGAGCGCTTTTGGCCGATGGCGACGTAGATGCAGTAGAGCTTTTTCTTTTCGTCGCCCGACTGGTTGACCGTTTTCTGGTTGATAAAGGTGTCGATGACGATGGCGGTCTTGCCGGTCTGGCGGTCGCCGATGATGAGCTCGCGCTGACCGCGGCCGATCGGCACGAGGGCGTCGATGGCTTTGATGCCGGTCTGCATGGGCTCGCTGACCGATTGGCGCGGCATGATGCCGGGGGCTTTGACCTCCGCGCGGCGCATCTCGACGTTTTCGAGCGGGCCCTTGCCGTCGATCGGCTCGCCGAGACCGTTGACCACGCGGCCGAGGAGGCCGCGGCCCACGGGGACGGAGAGGATGTCGCCGGTGCGGGTGACGGTGTCGCCCTCACGGATGGCGCGGTCGTCACCAAAGATGACGATGCCGACATTGTCGGTCTCGAGGTTGAGCGCCATGCCGCGGAGGCCGGCGTTGGGGAACTCGACGAGCTCGCCCGCCATGACGTTCTGCAGGCCGAAGACGCGGGCGATGCCGTCGCCGACGGAGAGGACCTGGCCGGTTTCGGCGATCTCGGCTTCGGTGTCGAAGCTCGCGATCTGCTGTCGGAGGATGTCGGAAATTTCGGCCGGACGGATGTCCATCACGCGGCTCCCTTCATGCGATAGGCCAGGCGCTGGAGCCGGCTCTTGAGTGAGGCATCGTAGAGGCGGGCGCCGATACGCAGCGTCAGGCCGCCGAGGAGGGTTGGATCGACCGCTTCGGCGAGCGCTACGCTGCCGTGACCGCGGGCGGTCAGGCGCGAGCGCAGCTGCAGGCGCTGCGCATCGGTGAGCGGATGGGCGGTGGTGACGACGGCGGGGACGACGCCGCGGCGTCGGGCTTCAAGGGCGGCGTAAGCGGTGACGATCGCGCGCAGTGCGCGCAGGCGCCGGTTGGCGGCGACGACGCCCACGAAGTCGAGGATGAGCTTGTCGAAGCCGTTTGCGTGGAGGGCGGCGCGGAGGGCGGGGCCTGCTTCGGTCGCACGGACGAGAGGGGAGTCGAGCAAGCGGCGCAGCGTAGGGGTCTGGTCGATCAGACGGCCGAGAGAGGCCATCTGGTCCGTGACGAGGTCGAGCTGGCGGCGGTCGTCGGCGATGTCGTAGAGAGCGCCTGCGTAGCGTGCGGCGAGGCCGCTTGCAGGCGCGTCATTGCCGACCGTTGTCTCGGTGCTCGCGCTCAACGTTCCGTCCCTTGTTACGGGGTGCGGTTACCATGGTGTAGGGTGTAAGGCCAGGGGTGCGTCGGTTGGCCGCAGCACGCTTGGCAGGTTTTCACAGGCGGTGGCTTTGGCGGGGTTTACGGCGTCGCCCCGCCGCGGCTGCAGGGGCGATCAGACGGCTCCCGGGCTAGGCGGGATGCTGACAGGGAACGGTATCGCCGGCACCGGGCCTCCGGAGAAGACAGCGCGGGCGTTCCACAGGCTCCGGCTTTTGGAGCAAGCGCTCGAACGTGCGCCACTTCGATTGTGGATTGCTACTGTGTTGGTGGCGTGGTCGATTGTTCCAGCACCTCACCAAGAGCCTTTCCGAGTGTTCTTGATGAGAATGGCTTAGTGATAACGGGTGCATCTGACAGCGCTGCGGGTATTCCGGCAACGCCGTAGCCGGTTGCAAATATAAAAGGGATCTTGCGTCGCCGAAGTTCGAAGGCGACCGGGTAACTGCATTCACCTGCTAAGTTGACATCGAGACAGGCTAAGTCGAAGTCGTTGTTGTCTACTTTGAGCAGTGCATCGTTCAGGCGACTGGCGGTGTCGGCGACCTCGTATCCAAGCGTCTTGACGAGTGCAGTCATCAGGTTGAGTATGAGGGCCTCGTCCTCGACGATAAACAATCGCCGGTGTGCCGTTTGATTCATACGTGCTCGCGCCAGTTAAGACCTGCCGTGACTGGACGCTGCGGGCTTAGGATCGCGGCGGCGTCGGCATCGATCGAGCAGACGACGCCCTCGGGCCGGAACTCAAGACGCGCCGATCCGAGCAGATCGCCCACCAGGATTTCTTCAATCATTCTGGAACCAAATCCTCTCCTTTCTGGAGTCACCACAGGGGGGCCACCCGCCTCGCGCCAGTCAAGATGCAGACGCGACGATGCGTCGTTGAGATGCCACTGGATATCCACGTGTCCGTTGCCTGTCGACAGAGAGCCGTACTTCACAGCGTTGGTGACAAGCTCGTTCAGACCGATCGACAAGGCGATGGCTGCTTTCGGCCGCAACTTGACGGTTGGTCCACTTAAAGTGAAACGGCAGCGGCTCGCGCTGTCATAGGGCGCGATGACGTTTTCGACGATGATGCGCAGGCCTGTCTCCGCCCAGCTTTGTTGCGTCAGCAGGTCATGAACGGACGCGAGTGCCGCAAGACGATCGGTCAGCGCATCGAACATCGCGTGATCGGCGTCCACGAGCAGGTTCAACGCAATCGCCTGTACGGTTGCAAGCGTGTTCTTCACCCGATGGTTCAGCTCATCGATCATGTTCTGCAGGTGTCGTTCAAACCGTTTCCGGTCGGTGACATCCGCTGAGAAGCCGACCAGCCCAATTACCTGCCCACTGTCGTCACGCATCGGCGCTTTCATCGACAGAAACGTCCGGCGCTCTCCACTCGGAAGATCGACGGTCTCTTCGACTTCCCGTGGCCGGCCCGTTTCGACGATTGCGCGATCGGTGACGATCACGGCCTCCGCCTGATCGCTGTTGGCGAGAAATTCACGGTCGGTCTTGCCGATCACCTCGACGGATGTCTTGCCCAGAGCAGAAAGGAACGCGTTGTTGGCCAGGATTACGCGCCCGTGCTGATCTTTAGCATACAAAAGTCCATTGGTCGTTTCGGCGACGGTTCGCAGGAGGAGTTCGCGTCGATGCAGTTCTCGTTCGGACCGCCGCTGCTGAGTTACGTCCGTCAGGACTTCAAGGACGATACCCGGACTTCCCTCGCGCCGCACGAAAACCTTGTGGGCAGTGATGACAAGCTCGGTCCCGTTCTTGGCGCGCTGCAGGAGGTCTCCCGTCCAGCGGCCTTGGCTCTCAAGCATTGCCTCGACCGCAAACAACGGACAAGGGAAACTGGTTTGAAGGAGCTCGTGGGCTTTTCGCCCCAGCGCCTCTTCCCTGGTCCACCCGTAAAGCTCGGCACAGCCCTGCGCCCAGTAAAGTATAGTTCCGTCCACGGCTCTCGCCATCGAGCGTCCGAGATCCAGGACAGCGAGCAGGTCGAGATCGCTGAGTTGGTGTGTGGACACGCGGTTTCGCTCGTCCAAGCGGCGTTCAGACAGCAGGCTCGAGCCAGACATGATTGGCGAGCGCTTGGGTTTCCTGCGCCGGCACCGGCTTACTGAACAGGTAACCCTGCGCACGCCTACAGCCGGCGGCGCGAACAAGCTCAAGCTGCGGATCGGTTTCGATCCCCTCGGCCGTGGTGCCGATCCGGAGACTGGACCCGAGGGTGATCGCCGCGCGAGCAATCGCGTCACCGCCGTCGCCGTCGGGCAGGTCGTGCATGATGGAGCGGTCGAGCTTGACCGCATCGAAGGGGAAGCGCCTGAGATAGCTCAGTGAGGAATATCCGGTCCCGAAGTCGTCCATCGCGATGTGGATACCGTCGCTACGTAAAGCGGAGAGCACTCCTGTGTTCTGCCTCGTGGGGTCGATCAACACACGCTCGGTGATCTCGAGTTCGAGACGGTCCGGCGTAAGCCCGGCCAGGTTAAGCGCCTCGGCAACGTCCGTCCGCAACGTGCCTGCCTCGAGTTGCTTCGGAGAAAGGTTGACCGAAACTCGGGTCGAGGACGGCCATGTCTTCGCTTGTCGGCAGGCTTCCTGGATCGCCCAGCGGCCGAACCCGATGATCCAGCCGGTGGTCTCTGCGAGCGGGATAAACACAGCGGGAGAGATCGTTCCAAAGACAGGATGATGCCACCGCATCAGCGCTTCAAACGAGGCGGTTCGACCCGTCGCGAGGTCCACAATCGGCTGATAGAGAAGCTCGAGTTCGTCGCGGACCATGGCATCACGAAGACTGAACTTGAGGATGTCGAGTGTCTGCCGGCGCTGGTCCATTTCCGGCTCGAAGAAACGATACGATCCGCGGCCACTCTCTTTGGCACGATAAAGCGCGGTGTCGGCATTGCGCATCAATTGTTTGACATCCAGCGTGTCGTCAGGTGCGATTGAAATGCCGACGCTTCCGCCGGCGACGACTGAGCCGGCGCCGAGATCAAAGGGCTGACCAAGGCTCTCAACGATTCGCCCGGCGATGTGCTCCACCTCTTTGATCGACTTGAGATCATCGATCACGACGACGAACTCGTCACCGCCGAAACGCGCGACGAAGTCACGGCTCCTGACGCATTCGGTTAGGCGGTTTGCTGCCCCGATGAGCAGCTGGTCGCCGGCGCTGTGGCCAAGGATGTCGTTGACCGATTTGAACTGGTCGAGGTCGATCGACAGCAGAGCCAAACGCGCTTCCTGGGTCGTGAGCGGCAGTGCCGTATCGAGCCGCTCGATCAGCAGACGCCGGTTGGCAAGTCCCGTTAGTGGATCGTGGTAGGCCAGGTAGGCGGTTTTCGCCACCATCGCCTGGCGTTCCTGCTCGCCACGCCGTTGCGCTGTCACGTCCTTCGAGAGCCCGACCAGGAAAGGCAGGTCGGCCCCATTATCGTCAAAAAGTTGGCCGCTCATATGCAGCCAGTGCAGGGTTCGGTCCCGCCACACCACGCGAAACTCGATTTCCAGTCCGTTGATCCCGTGCCAGGCATCCGCCACCGCTGCCCTGACAGAAGGTCGATCCTCGGGATGGATGAATTCGAGAAGAGCCTCAAACGTCGACAGGGTCTGGCTGTCGCTGGCGCCCACTCGGCTCGCGAATGACTCCGATGCGGTAAGCACACCAGTGGCGGGGTCCAACTCCCAGGTGTCGAGCCCGCCCACGTGCAGGGCATGTTGCAGCCTCCGCTCGACGACCTTACGATCGTGGATGTCCTCGACAAGTCCGAACCAGCGGACCGGCTGACCGGTCTCATCGCGCCTGAGGACTGCACGGGCGCGGATCCAGCGGGCGCGATTGGATCGATTGGTGACGCGATACTCGATGTCGTAATCCCGTCCGGTTACGACAGAGTTTGACCAGGCGTTGTCCACGAGTGACCGGTCGGCGGGGTGAACGGCATTCGCCCAGCCGCCGCCGCGGCTTTCTTCGGCAGACAGACGCGTGATCCGCGACCACTGAGCACTGATCGTTTCAACCTCGCCGGCCGTCGACGCCGTCCATGCTATCTGGTTGTAAGACTCGATCGCATCGCGGAATTGATCTGCGGCTTCGGGCGACACGCCACCCGACCAACCGGCGAAACGAGTCCCGATTAGGTCGGCGACAATCGCCAGTGTGGTCCGCGCTGAAATGTCCAAGCTTCGCGAGGCTGCGTCCATTGCGAACAGGATGGCGCGCGTCTTTCCTTCGGGATCCCTGATTGGTGCGTAGGCGACAAGGTGAACACCGAGTTCCGGGTCAACTATCGGGGAACCGGTAAATCGAGGATCAGACGCGATGTCTGCCACAACGATCAGGTCGTCGGTTTCGGCAGACAGGCAGCGATGAATTTCAGTGCCGAGATTTAGGGATTGATCCCGCCATTGACCAAAAGCGACTACTGTCGTCTGCGTTTCACTCGAGACGACGTTGCATCCAATCCCGGCTACCTGCAGATGGTTCCCGAGGAGAGGCAAGATGCTTGCGATGTCGACATGTTCGCATCTCACACCTGCCGGCCTCTACGCTATTTATTATTGGTTACACCCATCGGTACTCTCGATCATGGAGAAGGCGACAGAGCTTGACCACATTGAAGTCGTTACCGATACGATCACGTCTTCGTGTTAGTTAGCGCGAGAGGTCTCCCGTTCCTTGCAACGGCCGCTAACGCTCGGTTCTCGAGACATCACAGATTGCAGAAATGGGAGAGCACAGTCTGCATCGAGGACTATCGAGCGGCGAGCAGAGACTTTGTCAGCCCCTCAGGGCCGCGACCATGGTGGACCCGAGTGCCGCGGGCTCGGCGGCGACGTGGATGCCGGCGGACCGCATGGCGTCGATCTTGGCTTCAGCCGTGTCGCGGCCGCCGGAGATGACGGCGCCGGCGTGGCCCATGCGACGGCCCTTGGGCGCGGTGGCGCCGGCGATGAAGCCGACGACCCGCTTGGGCGAGCGGGCGCGGGCGATGAACTCGGCGGCGTCGATTTCGGACTGGCCGCCGATCTCGCCGATCATGATGATGCTTTCGGTCTCGGTGTCGGCGAGAAACATTTCGAGGATCTCGATGAAGTCCGTGCCTTTGACCGGGTCGCCGCCGATGCCGACGCAGGTGGACTGGCCGAGGCCGACGGCGGTGGTCTGGGCGACGGCCTCGTAGGTGAGCGTGCCGGAACGGGAGACGATGCCGACATTGCCGCGCCTGTGGATGTGGCCGGGCATGATGCCGATCTTGCAGGCGCCGGGAGTGATGACGCCGGGACAATTCGGGCCGATGAGGCGCGATCTGGAGCCGTCGAGCGCGCGCTTGACCCGCACCATGTCGAGGACTGGAATGCCTTCGGTGATGCAGACGATGAGCGGGATTTCGGCGTCGATGGCTTCGAGAATGCTGTCGGCGGCGAATGGCGGCGGAACGTAGATCGCGGACGCGGTGGCGCCGGTCTCGGCGACGGCACGCGCGACGGTGTCGAAGACGGGCAGTTCCATATGGATCTGACCACCCTTCCCCGGTGTGACGCCGCCCACGACTTTGGTGCCGTAGGCGAGTGCCTGCTCGGAGTGGAAGGTGCCCTGGCTGCCGGTAAAGCCCTGGGTGATGACTCGGGTGTCGGCGTCGACGAGGATGGCCATCAGGCGGCTTTCTTGACGGCGCGGGTCACCTTCTCGGCGGCGTCCGCGAGATTGTCGGCGGGGATGATGTCGAGGCCAGACTCGGCCAAGATACGTTTGCCGAGTTCGACATTGGTGCCTTCGAGACGGACGACGAGCGGGACCTTGACCGCGAGCTGTCGGGCGGCGGCGATGACACCCTCGGCGATGATGTCGCACTTCATGATGCCGCCGAAGATGTTGACGAGAATGCCTTTGACGTTCGGATCCGACAGGATGATTTTGAATGCCTCGGTCACTCGCTCACGCGTCGCGCCTCCGCCGACGTCGAGGAAGTTGGCTGGCTCGGCACCGTAGAGCTTGATGATGTCCATCGTTGCCATGGCGAGACCGGCGCCGTTGACCATGCAGCCGATTTCCCCGTCGAGTGCGACGTAGGAGAGCTGGTGCTTGTTGGCTTCGAGTTCCTTGGGATCCTCCTCGGCCTCGTCGCGCAGCGCTTCGATCTCGGGATGGCGGTAGAGCGCGTTGTCGTCGAAGCTCACCTTGGCGTCGAGGGCCATGATGTCGCCGGCCTTGGTGACGACGAGCGGGTTGATTTCGACGATGGCGCAGTCGAGGCCGACGAAGGCGGCGTACATGGCGCTGAGGAACCTGGCGAAGGTGCCGACCTGCTTGCCGGTGAGGCCGAGGCCGGCGGCGAGCTTGCGGGCGTGAAAGCCCGAGATGCCGGTGGCGGGGTCGATCGGGGCGCGGAGGATGCGCTCCGGGTGGTGCTCGGCGACCTCCTCGATCTC
>CAXUIA010000079.1:0-1674 GCA_964250835.1 uncultured Acetobacteraceae bacterium
CCCCCCCCCCCCCCCCCCCCCCCCCCCCCCCCCCCCCCCCCCCCCCCCCCCCTTCCCCCAACCAAGCAACCTTCTGCTACACTCCGGCCATGCCCACGCCCCTCGTCTGCCCGAGCCTTCTCGCCGCCGATTTCTCGCGGCTGGCCGACGAGATCCGCGCGGTCGAGGACGCCGGCGCCGACTGGCTGCATCTTGACGTCATGGACGGTCATTTCGTGCCCAACATCAGTTTCGGCGCGCCGGTGATCGCCAAGCTGCGCGCGCACACGCGCCTCCCGTTCGATGTGCATCTGATGATTGCCCCCGTTGATCCGTTTATCGAAGATTTCGTTGCCGCCGGCGCCGACCACATCCTCGTCCATGCAGAGGCGGGACCGCATCTTCATCGCTCACTGCAGGCGATCAGTGCTCACGGCAGGAAGCCGGGCGTGGTGCTCTGCCCCGCGACGCCCGCCGAGCACGTTGCCAACGTCCTTGATCTCGTCGGCATCATCCTTGTGATGACCGTCAACCCGGGCTTTGGCGGCCAGCGGTTCCTCGACAGCCAGCTCGGCAAGATTGCCGCGATCCGGCGCATGATCGACGCGAGCGGCCGCGACATCCGCCTGGAGGTCGACGGCGGCATCGAGCCTGAGACCGCCCGGCGTGCCTGCGAGGCCGGCGCCGACACGCTGGTTGCCGGCAGCGCCATTTTCCGCGGCGACTACGCGGCCGCCATCGCAGCGCTTCGCGGGGCCTGAGTTGGGCGTCAGACAATGGGGCCGCGACGCGCGGTTGTCGCTGGCGCGGCTGCCGTCGTTCACCCAGTCCCTTGGTCTCGCGCGGATCCCGGACGCGCCGCAGGTCTCCGTTCGCGATCCCTGGCCGGGCTCGCCCGCCCGCGGCGCCCGCCTGATGCGCGGCGAGCTCGACGCGGGTTTCGCGCCGATCAGGCTTGAACCCGGCGCCTGGTCCAAGCTGTCCATTCTCGAGGAGCCGGCGCGCGAGGCGGCCCATGCCTTCGGCTGGGTGCGCGACCTCCGGGCAATCGGCACCGACGGCGCTCGGCAGCGGGCTCGCGGCCTGATTGCCGATTGGATCGCCCGTCCGCCTTCCGACCCCGTCGCCCGGCGGGCGCCGGTCATCGCGCGCCGGATCACGAGCTGGCTCGGTCACTACGACTTTTTTGCCGCCTCCGCGGCCGATGAGTTTCGCAGCGCGCTCATGCTCCGCCTGCTGACGGATGCGCGAACGCTGGCCGCCCTCGTCCCGCTCGACCGTGCCGACGTTGATGCGATGTCGGCGCTCAAGGGCCTCGTCGCCGCAGGCGTGGCGTTTCCCGAGAACACCGGCTTCCTTGCCCGCGCGCTGCGCTTCCTGCCCGGTGAGCTCGGTCGCCAGATTTTGCCCGACGGCGGCCATGTCGAGCGAAGCCCGTCTGCGCAGCTCTGCGCGCTGCGTGAGCTCGTTGAGATGAAGCTGCTCTTTGCCACCGCCGGCACTTCGCCGCCGATCGCGCTCGCCGCCTGCCTCGACCGCATGTGCCCGGCGCTCCGCACCTTCCGCCACGGCGATGGCGGCCTCGCGCTGTTCAACGCGTCGGAGGAGGAGGACGCGACGACGATCGATCTCGTCCTTGGCCAGGCAGGACGCGGCCGAGCCGTCCACGCTACCCTGGCGGAGGCGGGCTTTGAG
>CAXUIA010000079.1:1684-2421 GCA_964250835.1 uncultured Acetobacteraceae bacterium
CGTGCGTCGGGCCGCACCGTCCTGATCACCGACACGGGGGTCCCCGCCGCTGCCGGCATCGACCGGCGCGCCGCCGCGGGCACGCTCGCCTTCGAGCTCTCGGTCGGACGCGAGCGGCTGATCGTTAATTGCGGCGCGACCAGCACGCCGGAGTCTTGGCGCAGTGCGCTTCGCGCCACCGCCGCCCACTCCACGCTGACGATCGCCGACACCAGCTCGTCGGAAATCCGCGCCGATGGCCTGGGACGCCGCCCCGCCAAGGTCGTCGTCCAGCGCCAATCCACTGGCGGTGCGCACTGGCTGGAAGCGAGCCACGACGGCTATCAGCGGCCGTTCGGCGCCATCCACCATCGACGGCTCTATCTGGCCGAGACCGGCGACGACCTGCGCGGCGAGGACGCCATCGAGGGCGGCGAGGGCCACCCGTTCACGGTCCGCTTCCATCTGCACCCGGCGGTGGAAACCACGATCGAGGTGGAAGGCCACGCCGCACTGATGCGTCTCGCCTCCGGCAGCCTCTGGCGCCTGCGCGCGGATGGTGCCACGCCCTTACTCGAGGATAGTATCTATCTCGGCAACGGCGCCCGCCGTCCCGCCAAGCAGATCGTGCTCACGAGCGGCCCCGAGATCAGGCAGGTGCGTTGGGCGATCACCCGGATCGGCTGAGCGCGCCCCGCCGGGTGCTGGAGATCGCTAACGTCGACTTCTCGCTCGTCCACTTCCTGCTGCCGCTGATG
>CAXUIA010000079.1:2431-8877 GCA_964250835.1 uncultured Acetobacteraceae bacterium
CCTGCGTGACCGCGGTCACGAGGTGGTCGGCGCCTGCGCGCCCGGCGACCTACTCGACGTCCCGCGACGCGAGGGGTTTCGCGTGGTCGAGCTTCCGCTCGCGCGCTCGCTGTCGCCCGCCGCTCAGGCCGGCGCGTACGCGGCGATACGCAGCCTTCTGCGCGCCGAGCGTTTCGACATGGTCCACGCGCACATGCCGATCAGCGGCTTTCTCGCCCGCCTTGCCGCTCGCGAGGCCCGCGTGCCGGCGATCGCCTACACCTGCCACGGCTTTCTCTTCAACCAGCCCGGCCCGGTCTTAAGGCGCGCTGCCTCGTTGGCGATGGAGTGGGCCGCCGGTCGCGTCACCGACCGTTTCCTCACCGTCTCCGAAGCCGAAGCGCACGACGCGAAACGCTTGCGCATCCACCCCGACCCGACAGCCGCCGGCAATGGCCGCGACCCCGCAATCTTTCATCCCGATCCTGGCGCCCGCGCCGACGTGCGCGCCGAACTCGGTGTTCCCCTCGACCGCTGCGTCGTGATCTGCGTCTCCCGCCTGGTCCGCCATAAAGGTCACCCTGAGCTGCTCGCCGCCATGCGCGACGTTCCCGGCGCCGAGCTCTGGGTGGTGGGCGAACGCCTCACCTCCGATCACGGTCCGTCGCTCGAACCCGACTTCGCCGCCGCTGGTCTCGGCCCCCGCCTGCGCCGTCTTGGCTACCGCACCGACGTCGCCCGCCTGCTTCAAGCGGCCGACATCTTTGCGCTTCCCAGCCATTTCGAGGGCCTGCCGATGTCCGTCATCGAGGCCATGCTGTGCGGCCTTGCGGTCATCGCCACCGACATCAGAGGCCCGCGTGAGCAGGTCGTGCCCAACCAGACCGGCCTCCTGGTGCCGCCGGGAACGATTGCTCCGCTCGGAGAGGCCCTGCGGACGCTCGTCGAAGATCCCGCGCTGCGGCGCCGCTTCGGTCAGGCTGGCCTCCAGCGGGCCCGCAGCCTCTATGCGGAACGGGTTGTTCTGGAGCGAACGGTAAGAATGCTTGGTTTGTGAGAGGCCCAACCTGCTAAAAACACTCATGGCTGATCCGCTCCCCATTCAGCGCGCCCTGATCTCCGTCAGCGACAAGACCGGCCTTGAGGCGCTCGCGAGCGCTCTCGTGGCCCAGGGCGCGGCTCTTCTGTCGACCGGTGGATCGGCCGCCGCGCTGCGCGCCGCCGGCATCCCGGTCACCGACGTCTCCGACCACACCGGCTTTCCCGAAATCCTCGACGGCCGCCTCAAGACGCTCGTGCCGCAGATCCACGGCGGCATTCTAGGCCGGCCAGACCTCCCCGAGCACCGCGCACAGATGGACGCGCACGGTATCGCCCCGATCGACCTCGTCTGCGTCAACCTCTACCCGTTCGAGGCGACCGTCGCCGCCGGCGCGGCCGACGCCGACTGCATCGAGACCATCGACATCGGCGGCCCTGCCCTGATCCGCGCCGCCGCCAAGAACCACGCGCATGTCGCCGTCCTGACCGATCCCGCCCAATACGATGATTTCATCGCGGCCCTGGCGCGAGACGCCGGAACCACGCTTGCGCTGCGGCGCGATCTCGCCGCCGCCGCCTACGCGCGCACCGCCGCATACGATTCGGCGATCGCTGCCTGGTTCACGGCCGGCAGCTTCCCCGACCGCTTCACGCTTTCCGGCCGCAAGCAGGAACAGCTTCGCTACGGCGAGAACCCGCATCAGTCGGCTGCCTTCTACGCCACCACCGAACGCCGCCCAGGCATCGCGACAGCCGTGCAAATACAGGGCAAGGCGCTGTCGTACAACAACCTCAACGACACTGACGCCGCCTTCGAGGCGGTCGCCGAGTTCGACGGGCCCACGATCGTCATCGTCAAGCACGCCAATCCCTGTGGCGTGGCGACCGCCCCCACCCTGCATGAGGCCTGGCGGCGTGCGCTTCGCTGCGACCCGGTGTCCGCGTTCGGCGGCATCGTCGCCGCCAACCGCACGCTCGACGCGGAGACCGCCGCCGCCATCGCCGGTATCTTCACCGAAGTTATCGTCGCTCCAGACGCAAGTGAGGGCGCCCGCGCCGTGCTGGGTGCCAGGAAGAACCTCCGCCTCCTGCTGACCGGCGCTGTTCCCGACCCTGCCGCGTCAGGACGCACGATACGTTCGCTCTCGGGCGGCTTCCTGCTCCAGGACCGCGACGCCGGCCGCGTTGGCGCGGCCGACCTACGGGTCGTCACCAGACGCGCGCCCGACGAGCGCGAGCGCGCCGACCTGCTCTTCGCCTTCCGCGTCGCCAAGCACGTCAAATCCAACGCCATCGTCTACGCGCGCGGCGGCGCGACGGTCGGCATCGGCGCGGGGCAGATGAGCCGCGTCGACAGCGCGCGCATCGCCGCGCTCAAAGCGGCGGAGGCCGACGTTGCCGACGGCGGTGCCGATGGCCGCATCACCCCGAGCTGCGCCGGCAGCTTTGTCGCGTCAGACGCTTTCTTCCCGTGCGCCGACGGCCTGGAGGCGGCGATCGCCGCCGGCGCCACGGCCGTCATCCAGCCGGGCGGCTCGATCCGCGATGCGGAGGTCATCGAAGCGGCTGACCGCGCCGGTGTTGCCATGGTCATGACCGGCATGCGGCATTTCCGCCATTGACCGAAGAACGTTGAGGAGTTCGCCGCGCGATGCCACACAGGGCGGATGGTCCTGCGCCTCGTCGCCCTGTTGCTCGTCTCATGCCTCGCTGCGTTCCCCAGCCGCGCTGAGACCGCGATCCCGGCCAGGCTGACGCCCGTCGACCAGGGCTGGGTTGACCGGATCCAATCCTCCCTCAACGCGACCACGACGATCAAGGCGCGCTTCCTGCAGATCGCGCCCGATGGGGTCACCACCCAGGGCAATGCCTGGCTCGAACGCCCTGGCCGAATGCGCTTTGCCTACGACAAGCCGAGCCCGCTGCTGCTCGTCGCCAACAACGGACAGGTTGTGTTTCGCGACAGCAAGCTCGATCAGACGACCACGATCCCACTGAGCCGGACGCCGCTCGGCCTCCTGCTCGCGCCCAGCATCATTCTTTCGGGCGACGTGACGGTCACCGGCTTCATCCACCGCGCCGGGCAGATCCAGCTCACGCTTGAGCGCACCGCTTCTCCCACGGACGGAAGCCTCACCCTGGTCTATTCCGAGCAA
Source organism: uncultured Acetobacteraceae bacterium (assembly GCA_964250835.1). Lineage (GTDB taxonomy): Bacteria > Pseudomonadota > Alphaproteobacteria > Acetobacterales > Acetobacteraceae > CAXTPV01. Next base: position 5,608 of record CAXUIA010000079.1, read on the forward strand.
CCCTTCGTGCTGCATTCCTGGACGGTGGTGGACGCGCAGGGCCGCGAGACACGCGTCGACCTCTACAACGTGACCATCGGCGGCAGCTTCCCCGACGATCTCTTCAAGCCCGACACGAGCGATTGACCGACATGAAACCCGTCATCGGCATCTCCTGCTGCAACAAGCTTTTCGGCGAGTACGCCTCGCCCAACCATGCCGCCAGCGACACATACGTCCGTGCGACGGATCAGGTCGTGGGCGCCGTCCCGCTTCTGATTCCTGCCAACGGCCCCGCGGCCGACATCGAAACCATTCTCGACCGGCTCGACGGCCTGCTGCTCACCGGCAGCCGATCCAACGTCGACCCGGCCCTCTATGACGGTCCCGCACACCCCGCCGACACGCCGGAAGACCCGCGGCGGGACGCCGTCACCACCGCGCTGATACGGGCCGCGGTTGCGCGCGGCATGCCTGTGCTCGCGGTGTGCCGCGGTCTGCAGGAGGTCAACGTCGCCTTCGGCGGCAGCCTTTTTCAGTGCGTCGAAGAGATGCCGGGTCGCCTTGATCACTCCGCGCCGCGCCATCCCGACTTCGCCGTCCGCGCCGGCAACCGCCACCCCGTCACGCTGACAGGCGCGCTCAGGTCGATCGTGGGCGAAGAGGTCATCACGGTGAATTCGCTTCACCACCAGGCGATCAACCGTTTGGGCCAAGGTCTGGTGATCGAAGGGACCGCCCCGGATGGCACCGTCGAGGCAATCCGGGTCGAGGGTGCTCGGTTCGCGATCGGGGTTCAGTGGCATCCGGAATATGACTTCGGCGCCAACCCGATTTCCCGCGCCATCTTTGAGGCATTTGGTCAGGCGCTGCGTTCGCCGAGGTGAGGCCATGGCCCTGCCTGCAACCTCAGGTACAGGGACGGTTCTGAGTCCCCCGACCCCAGTTGGGTTCGGGACAAAGCCACGGCGCTAGCAACCGCGGCTCACCGTGTAATCCGCGGTGGCAAGGAGCGCGCGCTTCGTGTCGCTCTCGGGAAATGTCGCGAGCGCCTGCTTGGCGTTGTCGGCGAAGCGTGCGGCGCGGGCGAGCGTCGCCCCGATCGCGCGCCGGCGTTCGATCAGGGTCAGTGCTGTGTCGAGATCGCCCTCGTCCTGTTGGCTGCGCTCGATCGTGCGCCGCCAGAACTCCCGCTCGGTCTCGTCGCCCGCGGCGTAGGCGGCCAGCACGGGCAGCGTGAGCTTGCCCTCGCGGAAATCATCGCCGACCTGCTTGCCGAGCGCGGACTGGTTGGCGGCATAGTCGAGCGCATCATCGGCGAGCTGAAAGGCCATCCCGAGATTGATGCCGTAGGCGTGGAGTGCAGCTTCCTCGGCCGGTGGCCGTTCGGCGATGACGGCGCCAATCCGGCAGGCGGCGGAAAAGAGAGCGGCGGTCTTGCCGTGGATGACTTCCAGATAGCGATCCTCGGGCGTCGAGAGATCATTCTGGGTGACCATCTGCAACACCTCGCCCTCGGCGATCGTCGCCGAGGCGGAGGACAGGATGTCGAGCACGCGCAGGCTGCCGTCGTCGGTCATGAGCTGAAAGGAACGGGCAAAAAGGAAGTCGCCCACCAGCACGGAGGCTTTGTTGCCGAAGACGGCGTTGGCACTGGCGAGACCTCGGCGGAGCGCGCTCTCGTCGACGACATCGTCATGCAGGAGGGTCGCGGTGTGGATGAACTCGACGCAAGCGGCCAGCGCCACGTGGCGTCGGCCCTCCGGGTGGGCGGGGTAGCCGCACAGGCGGGAGGCGGCGAGCGTCAGGACGGGCCGGATCCGCTTGCCGCCGGCGGCCACGATGTGAGCCGCCAGTTGCGGGATGAGCGCCACCGGACTGGTCATCCGCTCGACGATCTCGCGGTTGCAGGCCTCGAGATCGGGCCGGACCAGGTCGGTCAGCGATGCCAGAGCGTCGCGCGGGATCCGTGCCGGCTCCACACGTGGCATCAGGCCGGCGTCCACATCCATTCTCCTCTTGTCGACGCCCCGGCTGGGCACCGAACATATCGGCGGGGTGGAAAATGGGTCAAGGCGACGGCCAGCCGGAGGTGAGGCACGGAACGCTCCTCGGCGGCCGGGTGACATATCTTCAGCCTGGAGCCGGACATCGTACCGGGATCGAGCCGGTCATGGCGGCAAGCTTCGTGCCGGCAGGGCCGGGCGCGTGCGTCCTTGAGGGCGGCACCGGCGCAGGGGCCGGTCTGCTGTGTCTGTCCGCCCGGGTGCCCGGACTGATCGGGATCGGGATCGAGGCCGATCCCGCTCTTGCCGGCATCGCGACCGCCAACTTCAAGGCCAATGGCGCTCAGTGCCGCGCGGAGGTCGGGAGGCTGCCGGAGCTGCCGGACGGGCTCGGACAAGCCGACCACGCATTTGCAAACCCGCCCTGGCACGACCCGGCATCGACAGCGTCGCCGGATGGTTCGCGCCGGCTCGCCCGGCAACGGCTGGACGATACGCTGGCGGACTGGGCGGGCGCGCTGGCAAGCGCCCTCGCCGAGGGCGGGACGCTGACGTTGATCGTGCCGGCGGCGCTGCACGCGCTCGCGTCGGACGCCCTGGTGCAGGCGCGTTGCGGGGGTTTGACGCTGTTCCCGCTGTGGCCGCGCGCGGGACGGGAGGCCAAGCTGGTGATGTTGCAGGGGCGGCGCGGGAGCCGGTCGCCGGCACGCGTGCTGGCCGGGATGGTGCTGCACGAGGCGGACGGAACGTTCACGCCGGCGGCGCAGGCTGTGCTGCGCGACGGTGCGCCGGCGCTGGCCGCAGTCGGTGGAAGCGCCAGGTGACGAAGACCGCCGCGACCGCCAGCAGCCAGAGTGTGTCCAGGCCGATCAGACCGTCGAGCAGGCCGCCGAGCGCAGCACCGGCGGCAAGGCCGGCCCAGAGGGTGAGTTGCGGGATCCATGCTCGGGCCGGTCCGCCGGAGAGCGCATCGACGATGTTTTGCGCCATCTTGACGAGCGTTCCGGTCATGTAGGTCAGGCCGATCGACTGACCCGGCTCGGTCTGGAAGATCGCGTTCTCGGCTCCCATGGCGAATGTCATGGCGGCGACGGCCAGATGATCGGCGCCCGCATCGTGCAGGATCGCGGCGAGGCCCAGCAGCGTCGCGAAGAGCGCGCAGGCGGCGCGCTTGGGCCGGCGGGCGCCGCGCGCGTTGGCGAAACCCGTCATCGCGCCCGCAACGAACAGGGCGACGATGGCGCCGCCCGTCACCGCCTCCTGCAGGCGTCCCTGCGCGACACCG
>CAXUIA010000079.1:8887-9447 GCA_964250835.1 uncultured Acetobacteraceae bacterium
TCATGAAGGAGACGAAGAATCCGCCGAGTGCGATGAAGCCGAGCGCGTCGACGGCGCCCGCCAAGGCGGCCAGAATAACGGCCAGGCGGGTTCGCTCGGCAGGCGTCAGCTCGGGCAAACGGGAAGGATCATGGCATGCGGCACTATCTCGGGATCGACCTTGGCACGTCGGGCGTCAAGGCGCTGCTGGTCGACGAGGCCCAGCGCACGGTCGCCAGTCACACGGCGCCGCTGTCCGTCTCGCGGCCGCGTCCGGGCTGGAGCGAGCAGGATCCCGAGGATTGGTGGAAGGCGGCGGATGCGGCGATCACCGCGCTCGCCTCGGCCCATCCGGAGGCGATGGCGCAGGTCGCCGGGATCGGGCTTGCCGGGCAGCAGCACGGCGCGGTTCTGCTCGACGGGTCGGGCGCGGTGCTGCGGCCGGCGATCCTGTGGAACGATGTTCGGGCGGCCGCCGAGTGCGCCGCGATCGAGCAGGCCGAACCGCGGTCGCGCGCGATCACGGGCAATCTCGCGATGCCGGGCTTCACGGCGCCCAAGCTGGTGTGGCTGGCCAGATA
>CAXUIA010000080.1:0-9436 GCA_964250835.1 uncultured Acetobacteraceae bacterium
CGACGCACTGTATGAGGCACGGGTGAAGCTGATCGCGTCGGCTGATGCGTCGCCAGATCAACTGTATGAGCAGGGCGAGGGTGCCAGGGCATTCGAGCGGACCGCGTCACGGCTAGCGGAGATGCAGAGCCCGGCCTACCAGGAACTGCCGCACGCGCCTTGAAAGGATCGACGGCAGGGCGCGCGCCTGCCGAAACGTGCATCCGGATCAGATTCATGCGCGTAACAGTTGCATAAACGTCCGGCATCTCTCGGGCTGAAGGGGAGTGAATGCACGCGCAACTCGTCGCCGGCCGCGAGACCCTCTGGTCGAGGCGAACCGGGGACGTTACAAGGCCGTCGGGTCGTCGCCGTCGCGTCGACATGACCAGGTCGCGACTGCCTATGATGGACCAGCGTCACACCGCCGCCGGCGATCTCGAAGATCTCATCGCCGGCTGCGCGCAGGGTGACCAGTCCGCTTTCAAGCAGCTTTACGATCTCCAGTCGGCGCGTCTGTATGGGCTGGCGCTTCGGCTGACACGCGACACCGGGATGGCGGCTGATGCTCTGCATGACGCCATGCTGCAGGCGTGGCAGCGTGCCTCGCGCTATGACCCGTCGCTCGGCTCGGTTGATGCCTGGTTGATCGGGCTGGTTCGCTACCGGTCGATCGATCTGCTGCGTAAGTTCGGTCGCGAACGTCCCGGCTTTGATGGGGAGACCGACGAGCCCGACACTGATCCCGACCCGCTCGAGCGCCTCATGACGCGCGACGATGGCGCGGCTCTCCATCGTTGCCTCGACGAGCTTGATGGGCGCTACCGGCGCGTGGTGCTGTTGAGCTTCATGGATGGGCTGTCGCACACCGAGCTTGCCGAGCAGCTGCGGACGCCGCTTGGAACGGTTAAGAGCTGGATCAGACGCGGCCTGATCGGCTTGCGCGAGTGTCTCGGGCGATGAGCGGCACGGACGCACTCGAGCCTCCCGACGACGCGGGCGAGTATGTGCTGGGCACGCTCGACGAGGCCGCGCGGGCGGCGGCGGAACGCCGGATCGAGGCGGACCGCACGTTTGCCGAGGCTGTAGCGCGTTGGGAGGAGCGGCTGGCACCGTTGGCGCTTGCGGTCGATCCGGTGTCGGCGCCGCCTTGGGTTTGGCGGCGGCTGGCTTACGCGACCGCCAACTCCCGGCGTGAGCCGGAGCGCAGGCCGCGTCTGTGGCAGAGCGTTGGGCTGTGGCGGGCGGCGACGGGTGCGAGCTTGGCGCTTGCCGCCTCGTTGGCGCTGGTGGTGTCGATCCAACGCGGGCGGGCGCCGGAGCAGTCGACCGCGCTGGTCGCGTTCGGCAAGCCGGATGCAGCCTTCATCGCGCAGCGCGAAGTGAGCGGGGCGCTTGATTTGCGTCCGGTCGCACCGGGCCAGGTGCCGGCGGGACGTACGTTCGAGGTTTGGTCGCTACCCTCCGGGGCGACAAAGCCGGTCGCGGTTGGCTTGTTGACCGCGGATGGAGCGCGGATCGCGTCCGGCAAACTGCCGGCGGGCGCTGGGAAGATCCTCGTGAGCTTGGAGCCTGTGGGCGGCTCGACGACGGGCTTGCCAACTGGTCCAGTGCTCTACGGCGGCTCACTGAAGTAGCGGACGCACGGCCGCGGCCCAAGCTTGAGCACGCGTTGCTGGTTGCCTATCTGATGGCTCGTGATGCGCGGCGTTGCCTTGGAGGGACCCGCGCGCGCTCGTTGCCTTCTTTGGGGACAAGCACATGGACATCGACAAATTCACGGAACGGTCGCGCGGCTTTTTGCAGGCCGCCTCCACCATTGCACTGCGCGAATACCACCAGCGTCTCACCGCCGAGCATCTGCTGAAAGCCTTGCTCGACGACGAAGAGGGCGCCGCCTCCGGGCTGATCCGGGCGGCCGGTTGCGATCCTGCGAGGGTCAAGACGGCAGTCGAAGCAGAACTCGCGAGGCTGCCGAAGGTGCAAGGCGCTGGGGCGGGACAACCGCAGGCCGATCCGGACTTCGTGCGCGTGCTCGACGCGGCGCAGCAGGCGGCGACACGCGCTGGTGACGAGTATGTGGCGCAGGATCGGCTGTTGGCGGCGTTGGCGGCGAGCCAGAGCGGCGCCGGACGGGCGCTGCGCGACGCCGGCGCCAACCCCCAGTCGCTCGAGGCGGCGCTGGTGTCGATCCGCAAGGGCCGGAAGGTGGAGAGTGCGAACGCCGAGGCCGGCTTTGATGCTTTGAAGAAATATGCTCGCGACGTGACGGAGGTGGCGCGAGCGGGCAAGCTCGACCCGGTGATCGGGCGCGACGAGGAAATCCGCCGCACGATCCAGGTCTTGGCGCGGCGGACAAAGAACAACCCGGTGCTGATCGGCGAGCCTGGCGTGGGCAAGACGGCGATCGTCGAGGGGTTGGCGTTGCGCATCGTCAACGGCGACGTGCCGGAAGCACTCAAAAACAAGCGCGTGCTGGCGCTTGACCTGGGCGCGCTGGTGGCTGGAGCCAAGTTTCGCGGCGAGTTCGAGGAGCGGCTCAAGGCGGTGCTCAAGGAGATCGAGAGTGCCGCCGGCGAGGTGATCCTGTTCATCGACGAGATGCACACGATGGTCGGCGCGGGTGCTGCCGAGGGGTCGATGGACGCCTCGAACCTGCTCAAGCCGGAGCTGGCGCGGGGAACGCTTCACTGCATCAGCGCAACCACGCTCAAGGAGTATCGCAAATACGTGGAAAAGGATGCGGCACTGGCGCGGCGGTTCCAGCCGGTGTTCGTGGGCGAGCCGTCGGTTGCAGACACGGTGAGCATCCTGCGCGGCATCAAGGAAAAGTACGAGCTCCACCACGGCGTTCGGATTACGGACGCGGCGCTGGTGGCGGCGGCGACGTTGAGCAATCGTTACATCACCGACCGGTTCCTGCCGGACAAGGCGATTGACCTGATCGACGAGGCGTCGTCTCGGCTGCGGATGCAGGTGGACAGCAAGCCGGAGGCGCTCGATGAGCTCGATCGGCGGCTGGTGCAGCTCAAGATCGAACGCGAAGCGCTTCGCCGCGAAGATGATGCGGCGAGCCGGGACCGGCTGGGTAAGCTCGAGAGCGAATTGGCCGATATCGAGGAACGGTCGAACGCGATGACGGCGACCTGGCAGAACGAGAAAGGCCGGGTTGCGGACACGCAGAAGCTCAAGGAGCGGCTGGACGGAGCGCGCAGCGAGGTCGAGGTGGCGCAGCGCAGAGGTGATCTGACGCGGGCGTCGGAGCTGCTTTACGGCGTGATCCCGGCGCTCGAGTCGGAGATCGCGCTGCATCAGGAAGGCGAGCACGGGGCGCTGGTGCGTCAGAGCGTCGATGAGGCCGCGATCGCGTCCGTCGTGTCGCGCTGGACGGGCGTGCCGGTGGACCGGATGCTCGAAGGCGAGCGGGCCAAGCTGATGAGGATGGAGGACAAGCTTCGCGACCGGGTCGTGGGGCAGGAGGACGCGCTGCGCGCGGTCGCCAACGCCGTGCGCCGTGCGCGGGCGGGGCTGCAGGATCCGAACCGGCCGATCGGGTCGTTCCTGTTCCTGGGCCCGACCGGCGTCGGCAAGACTGAGCTGACCAAAGCGCTGGCCGAGTTCCTGTTTGACGATGAGCGGGCGATGGTTCGCATCGACATGAGCGAATTCATGGAGAAGCACGCCGTCTCGCGCCTGATCGGGGCGCCGCCGGGCTATGTCGGCTACGACGAGGGCGGGGTGCTGACGGAGGCGGTGCGGCGCCGGCCCTACCAGGTGATCCTGTTCGACGAGGTGGAGAAGGCGCACGAGGACGTCTTCAACGTGCTGCTGCAGGTGCTCGACGACGGGCGCTTGACGGACGGTCAAGGCCGGACGGTCGACTTTCGCAATACGATCATCGTGCTGACGTCCAATCTTGGATCAGACGTGCTGGCGAACCTGCCGGAGGGTGAACCGGCAGCGATCGCATACGCGCAGGTCATGCGCGTGGTGCGCGAGCATTTCCGGCCCGAGTTCCTCAATCGGTTGGACGAGATCATCCTGTTCAACCGGTTGGCCAGGACCGACATGGCGCGGATCGTCGAAATCCAGCTCGGTCGTCTGCGATCGCTGCTCGGCGATCGGCACATCACGCTGAAGCTCGATGCGAGTGCAACCGACTGGCTCGCGCACGAGGGCTACGACCCGGTTTATGGAGCGCGTCCCCTCAAGCGGGTGATCCAGCGTAGCCTGCAGAACCCGCTTGCGGGACTTCTGCTCGAAGGCCGGATCGTGGACGGCGAAACGGTGAATGGCGCGGCGGCCGCCGACGGGCTCACGTTCGGTGGGGCACTGGCGAACGCTGCCTGATCGAGGGCTGGGCGGTTCGCATGCCGGGCCGCCCACCCATCAGGCAATGAGAGCTTCCTGCGGTCCGGCGCTCACGCCGAAGCGTGCGAACACGTCCGCGATGGTCTCTTCAGGTCTTGGCCGGCCGAATAGATAGCCCTGCAACTCACCGCAACCTTCCAGGGTGAGCTTGGCTCGTTGCTCTTGCGTTTCGACGCCCTCGGCGTTGATTGCAATTCCAAGCGACCGGCCGAGACCGATGATGGCGCGAATAATCGCGATTGCATCGTCATTACCTTCCATCCCGCGGACAAAGGATTGGTCGATCTTGATCTTGTCGAAGGGAAACCGGCTCAGATAGGCAAGCGACGAGTAGCCGGTCCCGAAATCGTCCATTGCAATGCGTACACCCATTGCGCGGATCGCACGCAGGGTTTCGATGACCTGATCACCATCCTGCATCAGGAGTGCTTCGGTGATTTCGAGCTCCAGCCGTTGCGGCGGCAAGCCGGAACAGCGCAGCGAGTCGGCGACTTCCTGGGCTAGGTCGCGGCCCTGGAACTGCGCCGGCGACAGGTTGACCGCGACCTTGATGTCGGCGGGCCACGTGGAGGCGACCGCGCAGGATTTTCGCAGCACCCATCCGCCGAACGCACCGATCAAACCGATCTCTTCGGCGAGAGGGATGAAGTCAGCCGGGCTGACCAGACCGCGAACCGGATGGTTCCAACGAAGCAGAGCTTCGAAGCCCGCCAGCCCAGTGCCGGTCGAGATCTGCGGCTGATAGTAGATCTCGAGTTCGTCGTTCTTAAGCGCGTTGCGCAGGTCGATTTCCAAGGCGCGCCGCTCGCGTGCGCGCAGATCCATTTCGGCCTCAAAGAAGCGAAAACAACCGCGACCGTCGGCCTTCGCGCGATAGAGGGCGAGATCGGCGGATTTCAGCAGATCTTCCGAGCCTGACGCGCCGGTGTCGTCGGCAAGCGCGATGCCGATGCTGGCACCCACCTCGACCGGTTGGCCGTCGAGAATGAAAGGTTCGGCGAGCACGTCAACCAGGCGCCGGGCTAAACCGGACGCGGCAGCCGGTTGCTTTCCGGTCTGGACGACCGCGAACTCGTCGCCGCCCAGGCGCGCGATAAAATCCTGTTCGCGGCAGGACGCGCGAAGCCGATCCGCCACCACGCGCAGAAGGTTGTCGCCAGCCGGATGACCGAGCGTGTCATTGACAGTCTTGAACCGGTCTAGATCAAGGCAAAGCATCGCAACCATTTCGTCAGGATTGAGATGGCTCTGTGCTGATTGGACGTGCTCACTGAACAGGAGCCGGTTGGGCAGGCCGGTGAGCTGGTCATGGCGTGCGACATAGGCCAGCCGGGCTTCGGCGACACGCCGTTCGGTGACATCCTCGTAGGTCGCGACCCAGCCGCCGCCCTCGACGGTCTGCTGCGACACGGCAATCGTGCGACCGTCGGGGAGTTCACACGACAGTGCCTCAGCGGTTCTGCCCGACATGTCGATCAGTGAGGGAAGACCGGCATGATTGAGCATCCGTCCGGCGTCTGCGTTTGGCTCAGGGCTCCCGAACATCTCGGCAAAGCGACGATTGGAGACAAGCAACCGGTGGTCAGGACCGAACAGACACAGCCCCTGGTTCATGTTCTCGAGTGCTGCCGTCATCCGGGCGTGCTGCGCTGCCTGTTCGCCAAGATGCAGCGCTTCCTGTTCAGCCATGAGCTGTTCAATCCGCTGCATGCCCGCAGCAATGGCGGACTGCATGACGGCCAGCGCACGCAGCAAGTCTGCGGTCTCCCCGTGACCGCGCACGCTGATCGGGTTGTCGAGACAGCCGGCGGCGATCGATTGGGCAACACGAACCGCCTTGTCGATCGGCGGCGCGATCATCCGCGCCAGGAGAAAAGTGGTGAGCAGTGCGAACGCGAGGCTGCCCGCAAGGATCAGTTCGGTTCGCCTGATCTGCGCGGCGACGAGTTGGCCCACCCGTCGACGGTAGTGAAACCCGTCGTCGGCATAGATTTCGACGACATGTTCAAAACGTTGTTGAACGGCTGAAGATGCCGAGCGAGCTGTCGGCTTGAGCAGAGAGGCGGCGACGTCACGCCGGAGGATGATCGCTTCGCGCCGTCCTTCAGGCGACATCGCGCGCTCAATAACGACGTCGAGATCATCAAGCACGTCCTGTACGGCTTCGTCCCGCTCGGAGGCTCGAGCCGGCACCGCGATCGCTGCGAACCCGACTTCCGCGGCGCGAAGATAGCTGACGGCCATAAAGGCGTCGTCGTAGATGCCAAGCGCGAGCACGCCGAGCTTCTGCTCGGCCCGCCATGCGTTGGCGCCGAGCAACGCGGTAAGCAGCGTGAGCGCGAGGCAGCCCGACAGGATCTTGTGACGGATCCTCATCGAGGCTGGTCAGTTGACATCGACGTCAAGTCGCATCCTCGGATGGATGTGACAGCGAACGGTGAAATGACCCTTGATAGGAAACCGTATGTCGACATAGCTGCCCGGGTCGACCTCATCGGTGTCGAATGCAAAGCTGGGCGACTGTGCAAAAACCTGGTGTCCAAAATCGTCCTTGTTGTTGAACCGTATCGTCTCTCCTTGTTTGATCTCAACGGCGCGCGCACCAAAGGCGCGGTCCTTCTGGTCGACCACGATCAGATCTGCGGCCACTGCTTGCGTGCTGAGCAGCAAAACGGCGAAAGTTCTGAACTTCATGACTGGTCCTCGGGACGATCAGCGTGTGACAATCTCACGCTCCATCGGTGCTAGACGGGCGAGCAGCCTATTCTGAGTCCAAAACGGAACCTGGTTGCGGCGTAGAGCAGCCTGAAGATCCTCGACGACGGCATCGAAGGCCGCTTCGTTGATGTGCAACCCACGGTGCGAAGTCGCCATGGAACGACCATGATAGGTGCACGGCCCGTCGGCGACATGGCAGATGAAGGTCGTGAAGTGCGGCATCAGCCAGTCAGGATTTATATTGTCGAAGTATTGAGCAAGCCGCGGATCAGTCATGTAGAGCGTGATCGCGTCCCTGCTGATACGCGTCACACCGGTCTGGCCACCGAGCGCGTCGTAGAGGGAGCCGGCTGCTTGGCAGGGCGCGGTCCAGACGACAAAGAGAACAGCAAGGATCCGGGTGAGCATCATTAGAAACCAAGCTCCACAGAAAGATAGGCGCCGTTCTGGTCGCCCTGTCGGACGATTGGTCCAAGGCTGGCGAAGGCCAGAGTGGCAGACACGTGCTTGTCGAAGAAGTAGGCCGCAAAGGCGTCATAAGCGTTGCGCTCGGGCGCGAATGCGAGATTGTCGGGCTTGGTTCGGAACTCGGCGCCGAGCGCCAGACGGCGGGTGAGCAGGAAGGCGGCCGACACTTCGGCCTGCGGAGTATAGGCTTCGTGGTGTGGGCCGCCGAAGCCGAGCAGGCCGAATTGGTTGGCCTTGGTCTCACGCACGGTCAGATCGACGAGTAGGCTCTGGGCGAGGAAAAGCTTCGTGGCGGCGAGATAAAAATCCACGCCATTCGGGCTGCCCGCCCCGATCGCGTGCAGCAGCGCATGCCGGTCAGCAGCCTTGAACTCCGCACCCGCCGAGACCTCCGGCAGCCAGGTGTCCTGGTCATAGACGGCGTCACCGAACAGGCGGACCTTGGCACCGGCGACGTCGAGGTGCAGCTGATAGCCGTTGCCCAGGCCAAGCCGGCCGCCTGCGGCACCAGTTGCAAACCAATCGTGCGTGTAGGAAAGCTCGATACGTTTATAGAACCCGGCAGCAATGCCGGCGCTGTTCAGTGTGAAATCGGTTAACGGAACAACAGTGTCGTGCAGGTCGCCCCCGATCTGGTCGCGCGTGCCATAGCCGGTGATGAGCGCCCAGGGCACCAAACCACCGCCGCCCGCGCCTTCTATTTGCACGACGCCCGAAGTCGCGAGGAGACGACCGCTCGACTGTGCGTGCGCTGACACGGGCACGGCCAAGCCGACGCACAGCGATGCCAAATAGATGGAATGACAAACCCAATGAGACTTTTTCACGATCGGCTCGGCTTTTGCTCGGGCCGATCGTGATCGAGAACGGTAAAAGTCGGGTTAAGCCGAGCGGGCGTGCTTCAGCTTGACGAGCACCTCGCGCGCCATATCCTCCGTCGATTGCTCGACGGAGACAATGATCGGGTTCTCGTCGGGGCTCGGTTCCTCGAGCGCGTCGAGCTGGCTGTCGAGCAGGTCGGGCGGCATGTAGTGACCGCGCCGGCGCTGCAGGCGGCTCATCAGCGTCTCGCGGGTGGCTTGGAGGTATAGAATGCGGACCTGTTCGCGCCGCCCATCGATCAGCCGGTCTCGATAGGCGCGCTTGAGCGCCGAGCAGGTAATCAGTCCGCGCCCATCAGCCGCCATCCGACCGTCGATCCAGGCTTTGCACTTGTCGAGCCAGGGCCAACGATCTTCGTCGGTGAGCGGGATCGCGTGCTTCATCTTATCGATGTTGGATGGCGGGTGCAGCTCGTCGCCCTCCTGAAAGGGCCAGCCGAGCACTTCATCGACGAGCTGGGCAACGGTTGTCTTGCCGGCACCCGAGACGCCCATGCAGATCAGGACGCAAGGTGGCACGTCAGGCGGCTGGCTCATCAGCCGGGCGCGGTCAGCGAGCGTACGCCGCTCTCGCCAGCGATGATCGCCGTCGACGCGCGGCCGAGAAACAGCCCGGTTTCGAAAACGCCCACGATGTCGCGCACGGCCCGATCGGTTGCGTGCGGATCGTCGAGCGGGCCGAAATGGCAGTCGAGGATCATGTTGCCGCCGTCGGTGACGAAGAGTTCACCCTGCGGTGAGCGCCGCGGCGTGGCGCGGGCGCCGATCGCGCCCAGATGGCGCGCGGTCGCCTCCCAGCCGAACGACGAGACCTCGACTGGTATCGGCGTGTGGATGCCAAGGCGATCGACGAGTTTGCTGTCGTCCGCGATGACGATGAAGCGCCGGCTGGCGGCGGCCACTATCTTCTCGCGCAGCAGGGCGCCGCCGAGGCCTTTGATCAGGCCGAGCCCAGGCTCGATTTCGTCCGCGCCGTCGATGTCGATGTCGATGTTGGTGACGTCAGAGAAGGTCAGCAT
>CAXUIA010000081.1:0-393 GCA_964250835.1 uncultured Acetobacteraceae bacterium
GTTCGCGCGTGCCGCCTTGCAGGAGCCGGTAGATCAGCAGGCAGCCCGCCACGAACAGCAGAACGCCGAGCACGATCCAGCCGGCCCAGCGCAGCCGATTGGTGCGTTGGTCCTCGTCCATGTGGCGTTCCGCTCATGCCCGTGACGTCAGGAGCCGGCGTGCTGGGCGGCGAGCCCGACCGAGCCGATGCCGATCTGCGAGCAAAGATCGAGCACGCTCATGACGCGTTGATATTGAACCGCCTGGTCGCCTTTGATGATCACCGGAAGATCGGGGGTGGCCGCCTTCATGTCGCGCATCTTGGCTTCGAGTTCGGCCATCGACACCGGCACCGCGTTGAGAAAGACACCGCCGTCGGTCGCAACCGCGATGACCGCCGTCTTCGGCTGCGC
>CAXUIA010000081.1:488-1993 GCA_964250835.1 uncultured Acetobacteraceae bacterium
ATTGACCGTGGCACTCGCTTTCGGCAGGTCCACCTTGGCCCCCTGAACGGAGGCCGTGGTCATGATGATGAAAATGATGAGCAGCACGTAGGCGAGATCAAGCATCGGCGTGATGTTGATGTCGTCATAGGGCTTGTCGTTTGATTGAACCTGCATCGATCTACTCCGCGGCTTGTTTGGCGCGCGCGCGCCGCTGCGCTGGATGGAGGCCTTCGCCCATGCGCGTCACCAGTTCGTCGACGAAAGCATTCATGTCGGCGGTCGCGTCGCGGATCCTCGTGAGAAGATAGTTGTAGCCGAACAAAGCGGGGATCGCGACGAACAGGCCGGCGACCGTCGCGAGCAAGGCCGCGGAAATCCCGGGCGCGATCGCGTTGACGTTGACGTCGCCCGCCTGGGCGATGGCTGCAAACGTGATCATCACGCCGACCACAGTGCCGAGCAGGCCGAGAAACGGCCCGCCCGCGATCGAGATCGTGAGCAGCACCATCAGGCGGTTCATGCGTATGTTCTCTCGCACCAGCCCCGCATCGATCGCCGCGCGTATGGCCGCAATCGATTGCGGACGCAGCACGCCGCCGGGCTCGACGAGACCGCCGTTGAGGCGAACAAAGAGTTCGTGCGAGCCGATGCTGTAGAGCCGATACAGCGACGAGCCCCGGAACTTGGGCTGAGATTTGTCAGACATTCCGGTCAGCGCGGCGCCGTTGTCGTCGTTGGTGCGCTCGAGCATGGCGCGATATTCATTCCGAAATCGCGAATTCGCGCTGTTGAGCCGCGACAGGTAGATCGCCTTGCCGGCCATCACCCACCAGCTCAGCAGCGCCATGATCCCCAGGATGCCGATCACCACCCAGCTGTCGAGGCCGACCGAGCGTAGGATGACACCCACCACGCCGCCGCCGAAAAATGAGGCTTGTTCGGCGACATCGAACGTCAGCAGATCAGCATTCTGACCGTCGGCTGCGACGGCGGCCTGCAGCGCGCCCTGCGGGACGGCGTCCTTGGTGATCGTGAACTCGTCGAGATTGCCGGTGAAGTTCGGGACCGACGGCACCGCGGGTGCCGTCGCGCCAGGAGCGGCCGGTGCTGCGTTGGACGCAGCGGGCAACGCGGCGTTCGCGGGCGATGGCGGCGGCGCAGGAGCAGTACGCGCAAGACCGCCGAGCACGCCCTGCCCCGCCATCGCCGGCAGCGACACAGCGACATCGCCCTGTTTCTGGCCGTCAATCAGGACCGCAAGGTGATCGCCGGAGATGATCGAGATCAGATGCCAGCCGGTCGTCGGAAGCGCCGCACCGGGGCTGGTGCGGTGCACCCCGTCGGGTGCGGTGAGCGATGCGTAGGCGACACCGTTGTCGAGCCCGATCACGAAGCTGTTGGCGCCGTCCGCCTCGCTGTAGAGCACCGCAGTGCGCGAGGCCTGCGCCATGTCGACCCACATCGACCAGGTCGCCACTTGGTAGGCGGTCATCGCGAGCGACGCGCTCTTGGCCGGCAGCATC
>CAXUIA010000081.1:2003-3189 GCA_964250835.1 uncultured Acetobacteraceae bacterium
ACGGGATTGGTGCCGTCGAGCTTGACGCCGTTGCCGATCAGCGCCGAGCGGTCGCGAAGAATGGACGTCGTGGAATTGTTGCCATAGGCGGTCGTGTCCAGCGCTGGCCCCCCATTGCCGCCAAAATGGTAGACCAGCACCTCTTTCGGACTGTAGGTGCTTTTGGGATCAGCGCCGGCGGTCGCGTTCTTATTGCCCCAGTAGATATAGAATGGCGTTTGTGCGCCTGGCGGAAGATCGGGGATATCGACCCAAATCAGTGCCACCTGATCGATGAGGCCGTCGAACTTCTCCATATCGAAGTGCAATGGCGTGCGATCGTCGGCGGCAACGATCCGGATGTCGCCGCCGTCGTCCTTGACCTTCGAGAAGTCGAAATTGCCGCTATGCAGCCTGACCAGGATTTGGGTTCGGCCGATCGGCGTATTGATGCTCGCACCCTTCGTCGTCGTGTCGGCGACCACGCGCATGCGGTAGTTCCAATCACTGTTCCACCAGGCCTGGGCCGAATGGATCGGGATCAGGAAAAGAACCGCGAGAACCGCGAGAGGAAGCGTGCGGCGCATCAGAAATCTCCGAAAACGCGGAACAGACCGCGCGCTTCACCGGCACGCGTCTGCAGGCCGGGAAACAGGGCCACTGCCGCAATAAACTCGCCGTTCAAGTGATTAAAAATGTGCACTCGCACGCCGCCGCCGCCGGATGCTGCGGTGTAGGACTGGACCTGTCCCACCTGTGGATTGTGGATCGCCGTCCCGCCGACGTCGAAGAAGGCTAGGAAACGAAGATCATCGACCCAGTGGGGCAGGTCCCGCTGCGGCAGTGCGGGGCTGCGAAGCTCGGTCTGCAACGCCACGCCCTCGTCACCGAGCAGTTCGCTCTCGAGATAGCCGCGCACGGTGTAGAGGCCGCCCAATGAGAACTGCTCGTTGTCGATAATCGGCTCGGGCGAAATCTCGCCTGTCGCATGTAGATAAAGCTGGACGCCGTAAGGGATCGTCTGTGTCCGCTCGACATCGGTGCGCGCGATGATGAAATTAGGCAGCGCACCGAACCGCCGATTGTCGAACGGCGTCAGCTGCACGGGCACGCCCGGTGACGAACCTGGATAGTCGTTTTGCGGCCCGCTGAATGTCCATTCCAGGCTCGAGTTGAGGTCGGTCTGCGCGCGCGCGCCGGTCCAGCT
>CAXUIA010000081.1:3199-7008 GCA_964250835.1 uncultured Acetobacteraceae bacterium
GCCTGGTACGACGCGACGAGCGGATAGTAGGTGACGGGTGCGCCGGTCTGGACACCCGTGACTGAGACTGTCTCCAGGAAGTGTTTGTAGTCGACGCCGGCTGAAACCGAGTGGACGAAGCCGTCGGTTGGAGGCAGCGGGACCAGCAGACGCACGCCCGCGATGTCGCCGCGGCCGAGCACGTTGCTCGACCCCACGGTCGAGACGTTGCTGTTCGAGTGCAGATAGGAGCCGAGAAGCGAGAGATCAGAGTTCGGAACACGAAACAGGTAGGAGGTAGAGATCACGGTAGCGGCGTGCGGCCGCTCGGGCGCCACCTGGAAGTTAAACGTCGCGCTGTCGCCGCGCTGCCAGAGATTGTCGTAGGTCACGTTGCCGGAGACGCGAAGCGGCGTGGTGTCAATGCTCTGCTGGTTGTTCAGCTCCAGGCTCGCATGCAGCGGCAGATGATCCTGCACGTCGAGATCGATATCCACCGTCCCGGGATAGGCGCCGGGCTTGAGTTGCGGCGTGATCTCGCGGTCAGGCCATTGATTAAGGGCAAGGACGTCGTGATCGACCGCTTGGCGGTTGTAAACTTTGCCCTCGGCGAGCGACGGGGCGGAGCGCTTGATCCGATTGAGATCGAAATAGCGTGAGCCGACCACGCGCAACCGGGCCACAGGCTGCTCCTCGACCTGGATGATCACCACGCCGTCGCTGACGCGCTGGCGCGGCAGCTGCACGGCGACCAGCTCGTAGCCTTTCGCGGCGTACAGGCTCGCCAGTGCCTTTCGGGCCGCCTCGATGTCGGCCGCGGTGCGGCCCGGACCGAGATAATCGTAGACAGCGCGATCGATGTCGGTCTCCGACAGCACCGTATTGCCTTCGACACGATATTCCGAGATGTCAAAGCGTGTCGGCGCCGCACCTGCCGCCGCCGTGTCCGCCAGCGCCGGGCGGCCCAGCAGGACGGCAAGGCCGGCAGCCAGCCACCCTCGCATCACCACCTGTAATAACGTTCCGAGGACTTCCATCAGCGGCCCGTATACAGGGCTATGCCCCCTCGTGAACCACCGATCGCATGACAGAACGATGACGTTTTCTCGCGAGCGAGGCGAGCACCCCGCACAGCCCATACAAAACGCCTACGTAACAGTGTCGCTCGCGATCAACGCGGGGGCCAGATGGCGCAAGCGGTGCAGGATACGTAGGCCAACGGCGCGATTGCTGTGATAGAGGCGCACATGCCTCAATCCGGCGACAGCCAGGCGGGCCATTCCGACGGGGTCGTCTATGAGCCGCGCCGCCAACCGGGCTGCGTGCGTGGTGTCGGGATCGGCCCACAACTGGCCCTCTCCGAACGGATACTCGCCGGGCCCGATAGGCACCAGCCGGCAGTTCACCAGCAGCGAATCGCTCGGGAGCATGTAATCGAGGTTGCCCGACCAGCCGGTGGCGAGTGCCACGCGGCCGACATACATCGCTTCCGCCGTCGTCCGGCCAAAGCCCTCCGCACGGTGCAGGGACACGACGCAATCCGAAGCAGCAATCAGGCTGCGCGTCTCGAGCGACGACATGCGTCCGCCGATGAACAGGATCTCGGGATGCTTGGCGCGCAAGGGACCGAGAAAGTCTTCGGCGTCCCCCTCAGCGTCCTTCACCTTGAGCACGAACTGTATGTCGGCCATCGGATGGCTCAGCGACAGCAGGCGAGCGACGTCGATGACCGCGTCCGGGTTCTTGCGCGCACGATAGGAGCTCATGTCGCAGAACGAGAGAAACACCGTCGCACTTTCGCGAATGCCGAAAAAGCGTCGCGGCAACAGCGGACCTGGCTCAACCTCGGCTGGTTGGCTGACCATGTGGCTTTCCACGCCCGCCTCCGCCAAGGCGGCGGCGATTAGGCGCGAAAGAGCCCAAACCTCGTCGAACCGCTTGAGCTGACGCGCCCACTCCGCCGGATAGCGTTGCAGCTCCCAGGCAGGGACGATGACATTGATGCCACCCTTAAACGACTCGCCCCGGCGGTAGAGCTGTTCGAGCGTCGCTTCGACCTCGTCGCCGTTGATGTGAAAGACCCGGACGCCACTGCCGAGCGTGCTGACTTCGAACGGCTCGAGCGACGCGCGCAGCTCCGCGTCCTCACGCGCGACATTGCCGAACAGATCGAACAGTTTCGCGTCAAGGCCGACCGCGCGGCAGGCAGCGAAATGAGAGCGGAACTGCTGGCCCATGCCGGTGGTGGCGAACGGATGCCCGGCTAGGACTAGGTTGCGCATGCTCGAGCGGTCTGGGTAAGGGCCGGGGCTCTACCCTGGACATTTTGGGGCCGGCAGCCCCCGTTTTTCATCACATCAGTCCCATCGAGATGCGGGCGGCCCTGATCGCTTCGAGCCAGCGATGGCCAAACGCGCGGTCGGGCTCAAGATGCGCGCCTTCCGCCCACTCATTCCACGCGTTGACGAACAGCAGCCGCTGATCACCCACCGCGCTCTGGTGCATTTCGTCGAGCTTGCGCTCGACATAGAACTGAAACAGCGCTGGATCGGCGCCGTCGAAGTTGATCCCTGCCGTCGGCTGGCGCGGCGTGTTGTCCCAGCTCGGAAAAACCGCCGGATGACGGCGATAGGGCGGGATCATCTGGTCGGTGAATGCGAGCACCGTTTCGGCGTAGTCAAAACGCACGCCGGTCCATCCTTCCTTGATGACACGCGGCCGGTCGGCGGCCAGCATGTTGCGACCCTGCGGCGGGAACTCGACCGCCGCGTCAAAGCCAATATGCTCCGGCACGATCCCGTCGACCGAGCGCTCCACGCTCTCCACGCACACGAGATGCACGTCGGAAAATCCCGCACGACGGAAGGCGCCGCGGGCGCGCGCCGCAAACCGCACAACGTCCGGCAGCTTGAGCGGCCGATAGATCACCAGCACCGGCTTGCCATCGACCTTGATGTAGCGCGGATCGCGCGCCATCCGCAGCGCGTCGCGCAGCACCGCCGACAACGTTTCGGCATCATACCGCTGCTCGGCCAGAACCTCGCCATCGCCGCCATCCCACGAGCGGGTCCAGTTCTCATTGGCCCAGCACATGCAAAACGGGAAATTGATCGTCGGATCGCGCAGCATGGCCTCGAACGGCTCGTGCAGCAGTCGCTTGCCCTGCAGATAGTAAGCGTAGACGCAAAAACCGTCGACGCCGTAGCGCGCCGCCATCGCCGCCTGCTGCCGGAAAATCTCCGTCACGCGCAGGTCGTAATGGCCCAGATCTGCCGGAACATGCGGCTGATAATGACCGACATAGCTCGGCTCGGCCTGCGTCACGTTGCTCCACTCGGTGAACCCGCGGCCCCACCAGCGGTCGTTTTCGGGCGTGGGGTGGAACTGCGGCAGGTAGAACGCGATGATCCGGGTGCGATTGAGCCGTTGCAGGATGTTCGTCCACTGCGCCATGACATCCTGAGCCGCCTGCGCCTGGACGGCCAAAGGCGGCCGGTCGGCCGCGAGGCCGGGGAGACGAACGGCAGAAGCGTCGGCCGCGCACCGGATCCGGTAGCCACGATCCTGGAGCTGCAGCATCAGCGACGTTCCCAGCACTTCGTCAAGCCGATCAGCGCCGCCATCCTTCGGCAAGCCGCCCAGCGCCTCGCGACGGACGAGGACGGCCTCGTGCGAGAGCGCATGCACGTCCCGTCCGCGCAGGAACTCCGCCCGGTCCGGCGGCAGGCCAGCGCCCACCAGGCCGAGCGACCCATCATTGCCGATCGTGGGGCCGCCCGCCGCCGCCCCCCCCGCCCGGCCCCCCCCCAGACGGCCCCCCCCCCCCCCCC
>CAXUIA010000081.1:7018-7440 GCA_964250835.1 uncultured Acetobacteraceae bacterium
CCGGCCTCCTCGACACGCCCGGCGCTGCCGACCAGCTTCGGCCCAACGGCGCCGACGCCGGGCTCCGCGCGCAGACAGGAGGCCAGCCGCGACAGGGTTCCAGGCGAAAGCACCAGCGATGGCGACAGCAGCAGCACGAATGGTGCGCGACCGCGGCGGGCGGCGTCGTCCAGCCGTCCGAGTGGCAGCACTTCAAGCGGCACGTCCGCGGCGGCGCTCGAAAGCGAACGCAGGCAAGGAGCAAGATCAGCACCTGCGACAGCGGCGATCAGAACAGAAACGATCGGCGCCTCGACTTGGCCAAACTCCGGCGGTGGCGCGTCGATCACCTCCTCGGATGCCGGCGGAACGACCGGGCGTTCTCGCAGCGCCTGACGGCGCGCGGCAAAACGCGCCTCGATCGCGCGATAGCGGGCGATGTC
>CAXUIA010000081.1:7450-9430 GCA_964250835.1 uncultured Acetobacteraceae bacterium
GCGCACGGCTCGGACGCGGGCGTCTCTGCACCGGCGCACGCTGCCGGTTCTCGGCCTCGCCATAGGTCAGGAAGTGACGCAGCGGCGGCAGCTTGGCGTCGCGTATGTCCGAGTAGCGCTCCAGATACCACGCGCTGTCGAACTCCGGACCGGGAGACTCGCCGCGCAGGTCGCCGAGCAGCACGAAGTGTCGCAGAGCGGCCAACGGCGATTGCGGACGGGTGTCGTCCTGCTGCCGATACCAGCCAAGATCAAGAAATGCGTTGGGCGACAGGCCGCGCTCGATGCCCACGGTGAGATAGTGGCGGAGCGGCGGCCCGATGGTCGCGATGTCGTCGCCAGTCTGCTCGAGATAGTGACGGACGGAGAAATAGGGGCTTGGATCGTGCAGGCCGCGCCCGAGCAGCTCGGCCAGCGCCTCATCGGCCTGCGGACCTGAGCCCACGTCGGCGCCGCGCTGCTTGAGGTAGGCGAGCTCGATCAGCGGGTGCGGATCGAAACCGCGCGCGAGGCCGGCGCGCAGGAAATGCAGCAGCGGGTCGCGCTCCTGCGCGCGCAGCTCGGGATGCCGATTGAGATAGAACACCGGATCAAAGAACGGCGTCAGCGACGGGCGTTCCAGCGGCGGATGGGCAAGGTAGATCTCGACGGTGGCCGGATCCTCGCGCGATCCGCCAAGGGCCGCGATGTAGGCCTCCTCGTCGATCAGCGGCGAGGCGAGCGTGCGCACCATCGCGCGCCGCTCCATCGGATCGACAATACGACGAGCCCTCGATCCATCGGCTGGCTTGCTCTCTCCGGAGGGCGCCTCGCTTCGCATCGAGATCGGTGCGGGCGCCGGGTCGGCGGGACGCGGGGCACGTGCGCCGCCGAGGCTCGCGCGCAGGAAGTGCATCAGCGGCGTGTCCGCGGCGTGCGCACCGGCCATTCGGGCGCGCCGATAGCCGCTCGCATCGAACCAGGGCGACGGTTCGTAGTCGCGCGGGCCGCCGACCGCCAGATAGTGCCCGAACGGATCGCGGCCGGGCCTGATCTGGTCGCGGTAGCGCTCGACGTAAAACTGGACGTCGAACGCCGGCAGCGGGCTGTACTCCGCCGTCCCGCGATGAGCGAGATAATGCGCGAGCGCATTGACGCCGGCCGGAACTGCGTAGGCCTGACGATACCAGACCGGGTCGAACAGCAGGGATGGACGCATGCCGCGCGCTTCGCCCGAGAGCGCGTAGTGCGCGACCGCCCCCATGAAGCGCGGTTTCCCATATTGGCCGACATACCAGATCGGGTCGAAATACGGGTTCGGCCGGCGCCCCTCGGCTGACCCGTGCCGGCAAAAATGCTCGAACGGATCGAGGCCCGCGCGGCGGACGTCGTCGCCGTTCATGATGTAGTAGTTGAGGTCGAGAAGCCGCGAGACCCGTATGATATTAGCCTCAGGACATGGAAGCCGCTCTTCGGCGCGGCCGTGCTCCAGATAATGAGCGAGCGGGTCTAAGCCTGCTCCCGCAACGTCCGGGTAGGTCGTCAGATACCAGTCCGGATCGAAGGCGAGATCCGCGTCGAGCGGACTGAGTGAGTTCATCGTGGAAGGGTTCTAATCCGTCCGCCGTCTCATGTCTTGTGCTGCCGATTTCGTTTGTTGTCATCGGATGCGTCGCTCCCGCCGCCGCTGACTTCGACGGTAATGACCGAGGGCGTCTTGCTCGCCGCAGACGGCCGCAGACTGTTCTGCGCCGAGTTCTGTGCCGCCCCCGAAGCGGCCGACGCCGCGGTGATCGCGGCGACATTGGGCACGGCGGCCGTCGGCACGCCGGTTACCTTTCCCCCGGCCTGCACGTTGGCTGCGTTCAGCACCGTCAGCGCCACCAGGTTGACGTTGCCCGACGAGCGGATCCCCGCCTCGCCCGCATCGATCGTGCCGAATGGGCTGACAAGATTGACGTTTCCTGGCGCCACACCGGCGACAGGCGCCAGCGTCGCCAG
>CAXUIA010000082.1:0-7997 GCA_964250835.1 uncultured Acetobacteraceae bacterium
CTGGATAACCTGCCGATGGCCCAGCTCAAATCGCAGTACGGGTTCTCGCCGACGCAGCAGTGGATCGATCACGTCATGCATGCGTCGGCCCGCCTGGCGCTTGGTTGCTCGGCGTCGTTCGTCTCGCCGGACGGGCTGGTGATGACCAATCATCATTGCGCCAACGGGTGCCTGTCCGACCTGTCGTCCGGTCAGAAGGACTACATGCAGAACGGGTTCAAGGCGGACAGCGAGGCGGCGGAGGCGAAGTGCCCCGGCATGGAGCTCAACCAGCTGGAGGCTATCTCGGATGTCACCAAGCAGATCAACGACGCAACGGTCGGCAAGTCAGGTGCCGACTACATAAAGGCCAAGCACGCGGCGCAGAGTGCAATCGAGAAGAATTGCGCGGCGAACGACACGGCCGGGACACGCTGCGACGTGATCACGCTGTACGAGGGCGGGCGCTACGCGCTCTACCGCTACAAGCGGTTCCGGGATGTGCGGGTCTCGTTTGCGCCGGATCAAGACATTGCCTTCTTCGGCGGCGATCCGGACAACTTCAATTATCCTCGCTACGACGTGGATGTGACGTTCCTGCGCGCATACGAGAACGGCAAGCCCGCTCACACGGCCTACTTTCCATTCGATCCAAAGGGCCCGAAGGCGGGCGAGCTGGTGATTACGTCCGGCAATCCCGGCCTCACGCAGCGCAACGAGACCACCGCGCAGGTGACCGCTCTGCATGACGACGAGCTGCCGCTGACGTTCGGCTATCTGGAAGGTCTGGACGGGCTCCTTTGGGAGTATAGCCGCGGAAGTGCCGCCCGGCAGGAGGACGCGGCCGAACGCGTGTTCGGCACCCAGAATGTGCTCAAAGTTTACGGGGGGTGGTTCACGGCGCTGGCCAAGCCCGCGCTGCTGGCGCGCAAGGATCAGGAGCAGGCGGACCTGCTCGCGTGGATCAACGCGGACCCGCAGCGCAAGCAGGCCTACGGCGACCCGTTTGCCACGATCAAGGCGACGGTCACGTCCGAGGAGAGCCTGTTCGACAGGTATGCGATGTTGGTCGGACCGCGCCGGCCGCTGGCGTTCGACGCGCCGGAGTTCGCGTACGCGCGAACGCTGGTGCGCGCAGCGGCTGAAAGACAGAAGCCGGACGGAGAGCGGCTGACCGCCTATCGCGACGCAAACCTGCCCGCACTGGAGGAGGGGCTGCTCTCGGCGAAACCCGTGCATGCGGACCTCGATGAGACCACGCTTGCGTTCTCCCTGACCAAGATGCGTCAGGTGTTGGGCGCCGATGACGCGCTTGTCCGGCTGGCGCTGGGTAAATCCTCGCCCGAGGACGTTGCTCGCCGGTTGGTGACCGGGACCAAGCTCGGCGACGCGAAGGTCCGGCGGGCGCTCTGGGCAAGAGGCCAGTCGGTCGCCTCGTCCGACGATCCGATGATCCGGTTCGCGCTGCTGGTCGACCCGTCATCGCGCGCCGTCGAGAAGCAATGGGAGAACGAGGTCGAGGCGCCGCAGACAAAGGGTGCGGAGTTGATCGCAAAGGCGCGGTTCGCCCGCGACGGCACGTCCATTTATCCGGACGCAACATTCACGGAGCGGCTGTCGTTCGGGACAGTGGAGGGCTGGAACGAGGACGGTCATCCGGTTGCCCCGTTCACGACGTTCGCGGGTCTTTATGACCGTGCGACCGGTACGGCGCCCTTTATGCTGTCGGGAGATTGGCTGACGGCGAAAGGGCGCATCGATCTTGCGACACCGCTCGACTTTGTCAGCAGCAACGACATCATCGGCGGCAACTCCGGCAGTCCGATCATCGACCGCGACGCGCACGTGGTCGGGCTGATCTTCGACGGCAACATCCATTCGCTGGCCGGAAACTTCTTCTATGACGGGTCCGTCAACCGGGCGGTTTCGGTCGACAGCGCAGCACTGCTGACGACATTGCGCGATGTCTACGACGATAAATGGCTGGCGGACGAACTGGTGGCGGGAGACAAGCAGGTCACCGACTGAGGGGTTGCTGGGCACCGCTATCGCTTCGTAACGATCGTTGGTATCGTCGTCTTGGGGAGGGCCGGGATGACGTGGCCTGAGGAAGCGTCCGGCGCGAGCCGGCCGATCGTGGCGATCGGCGGAATCGTGGTGGGGATCATGGCCGAGACCCGCGGGGCCGGGTGTCGTGAGCCGCTGGCGCGGCGCGGGCCCATTCCCGTCGGGCGCGCCCGCGATATTTATCGACCAGGTGGGGCGGCTTGGTTATCCGGCGGGGCTGATCTCGTGCGTGGGCGACGACGATTTCGGAGCGATGACGCTTGAGCGGCTGCGGGGTGACGGCGTCGATGTCAGCGCCGTGCGGGTCGATCCGGAACGTGTCACCGGCAGCGCCTTTGTGCGCTACCGCGCGGACGGCGAGCGGAAGTTCATCTTCAACATTCGTGACAGCGCGTGCGGACTGCTGGGCGTCGATGCGGCGGCGCGCGCGCTGCTGGCCGAGTGCGCGCACCTGCACGTGGTCGGATCGTCGCTGTTTTCGGCCGCAGCGATCGAGGCGGTGGAGATGGCGGTGTCGATCGTGCGTCCGCGCGGCACGGTGTCGTTTGATCCAAACCTGCGTCGCGAAATGCTGGCGCCGTCGATGCGGGCGGCACTCGGGCGGATGCTGCGGTCGTGCGACCTGTTCCTGCCGAGCGGGCCGGAACTGACGCTCTTGACCGACGCGCAGAGCGAACAGGGTGCGATCGACGAGATCCTGTCGCTCGGCGTGGGAGCGATCGTGATCAAGCGCGGGGCGCTCGGGGCCACGTATGTGGACCGCGAGCGCACGCTGTCGGTGGACGCGTTCGCGGCTGACGAAATCGATCCCACCGGTGCCGGGGATTGCTTCGGTGCGACGTTCGTCGTCTGCCGTCGGCTCGGGCTTACGGTCGAGGAAAGCCTGCGGCTGGCGGCGGCGAGTGGGGCTTTTGCGGTTGGCCGGCAAGGGCCGATGGAGGGGGCGTCGACACGCTCGGCGCTCGACGCATTCATCGCCGCGCGGGGCCGTCATGAGCGCTGAGGCGCTGCGGACGCTGCGTGCACGCCGCGGGACGGGTGTGGTGTCGGTTTGCTCGGCGCATCCGACCGTGATCGAGGCGGCGTTGATCGAGGCGCGCGAGGCTGGCCGCGAGGCGCTGATCGAGGCGACCTGCAACCAGGTCAATCAGGACGGGGGCTATACCGGCATGACGCCGGCCGGCTTCCGCGACTTGGTCCTCGGCCTCGCCGAGAGGGTCGGGCTGGCGCAGGACCGCGTCGTGCTGGGCGGCGATCATTTGGGGCCAAACCCTTGGAAGCATCTGCCGCCCGAGCAGGCGATGGCGCGTGCCGGCGACATGGTCGAAGCGTATGCGCGGGCCGGCTACGAGAAGCTGCATCTGGACGCGAGCATGGGGTGCGCCGGCGAGCCGGCGGCGCTCGGCGACTCGGTGGTGGCAGGTCGTGCGGCACGATTGGCGGCACGCGCGGACGCGGTGGCGCGGCCGGTCTACGTGATCGGGACCGAGGTGCCGACGCCTGGTGGTGCTACTGAGGCGCTGCAGGCGCTCGAACTGACGACGCCGGATGCCGTGCTCGAGACCTGGGAGGCGCATAGGGCTGCGTTCAGCTCGTTGCCGGCCGCGTGGTCGCGGGTGATCGCACTGGTGGTGCAACCGGGCGTGGAGTTCGGGCATGACGCCGTCGCGGTCTATCAGCCGGACCGGGCCGTGGCGCTCAGCGAGACGCTGGGCAAGCTACCGGGCGTGGTGTTCGAGGCACACTCGACGGACTACCAGCCGGAGTGGGCGCTGCGACGGCTGGTGGTGGACGGGTTCGCAATTCTGAAGGTGGGGCCGGAGCTCACGTTCGCATTTCGTGAGGCGCTCTATGGCCTCGACGCGATCCGCGCCGTTCTGCGGCCGCAGACGCCCTCGCTGGTCGACACGATGGAGCGGCTGATGATGGCGGCGCCCGGCCACTGGCGGAGCCACTATCCTGGCCGCGAGGAAGAGACGCGGGTGCTGCGTCATGAAAGCTACAGTGACCGGATCCGCTACTATTGGTCCGAGCCGGAGGCCCGTGCTGCGACCGAACAACTGTTCGACACGCTCGACGCGGTGCAGATCTCTGATACGCTGCTGCATCAACATATTCCGCGCGTGGCCCATCGTATTTCAGCCGGCACGATCGAGCGCAGCCCGCGTGTCTGGGTGATGGAGACGGTGCGGGACGTGCTTCAACGGTATGGCCGCGCGGCGTCGATGATGGAGGCAGGATGATCCTGGAGGGTAAGGTCGCGCTTGTGACCGGCGGCGCGCGCGGGATCGGACGCGCGATCGCGGCGCGTTACGCGCGCGAGGGCGGATCGGTCGCGATTGCGGACATCAACGAGGCCGCAGCGCGGTCGGCCGCCGAAGCGATCGGCGCCGCGACGTTCGGATTGTTTCTCGATGTGACGAGGCAGGAGTCGATTGAGGCAACGATCTCAGGGGTGGTCGAACGTTTCGGCCGTCTCGATATCCTGGTCAACAACGCCGGGATTTTCGATCTTGCCCCCACCGTCGAAATCACGCGTGAGAGCTATCACCGGGTTTTCGCGGTCAACGTCGAGGGCGTTCTGTTCATGTTGCAAGCGGCGGCGCGTCAGATGATCGCGCAGGGCGACGGGGGAAAGATTATCAACTTGGCCTCTCAGGCGGGTCGGCGTGGCGAACCGTTGGTGGCGATCTATTGCGCGTCCAAGGCCGCGGTCATCAGCCTGACGCAGAGCACCGGGCTCGATCTGATCAAGCATCGGATCAACGTCAACGCAATCGCGCCGGGCGTGGTAGACAACGAACATTGGGATCATGTGGACGCGATGTTCGCCCGCTTTGAAGGTCTGGCACCGGGCGAGAAGAAGCGTGCAGTGGGTGCCGCAGTGCCGTTCGGCCGCATGGCGCGGCCGGACGAGATCGGCGGGCTTGCCGTATTCCTGGCAAGTGCGGATGCCGACTACATCGTGGCCCAGACCTACAACATCGATGGAGGCAATTGGATGAGCTGAGCGCTTAGGCCTCTCAAGACAAACGGGGCCTCCATCAAGAAAACACGTCCAACAAAGGGAACGACAATGAAATCATCACTTCTCGCCGGTGCGGCGCTCACCACTCTTCTCGCCACCGCAGCCTATGCCGATTCCACACTGACGATCGCCACCGTCAACAACGGTCAGATGATCCAGATGGAGCAGCTCTCAAAGGTCTTCGAGCAGCAGCATCCGGACATCCACGTCCGCTTCGTCACTCTCGAAGAGAACGTGCTGCGCCAGCGCGTGACGACCGACATCGCGACCCATGGCGGACAGTTCGACATTCTCACGATCGGCAACTACGAGGTTCCGATCTGGGCCAAGCAGAACTGGCTGGTGCCGTTTGATGACCTGCCGGCCGACTACGACGTCGCCGACCTACTGCCGACAATACGTTCGAGCATCAGCAATGGCGGCAAGATCTACGGGCTGCCATTCTATGGCGAGAGCGACATGACGCTCTACCGGACCGACCTGTTCAAGAAGGCGGGCCTGACGATGCCCGATCATCCGACCTACGACCAGATCAAGCAATTCGCCGATAAGCTGACCGACAAGTCCAACCAGATTTACGGCATCTGCCTTCGCGGCAAGCCGGGCTGGGGCGAGAACATGGCCTATGTCACGACGCTGGTGACGGCGATGGGCGGACAGTATTTCAACGAGCAGTGGAAGCCCACGATCAACACGCCGGCCTGGCACGCGGCGCTCACCTTCTACGATGATCTGATGAAGGCGGACGGACCGCCGGGCGCGAGCTCGAACGGGTTCAACGAGAATTTGGCTCTGTTCACGTCCGGTCACTGCGGCATGTGGATCGATGCGACCAGCGCAGCAGGCATCGTGTTCGACAAGAAACAGAGCCAGGTGGCGGACCGGGTCGGCTTCGCCGCGAGCCCGACCGGAACGTTCACGGGCGGCCCGAATTGGCTGTGGTCCTGGAATCTCGCGATCCCGACATCGTCCAAGCAGATCCCGGCCGCCAAGACGTTTATCGAGTGGGCGACCTCCAAGCCTTATATTCAGCTGGTCGCGAAGACCGATGGTTGGGTGACGGTGCCGCCTGGCACGCGGACTTCGACCTACCAGGACCCCAACTACAAGCAGGTGGCGCCGTTCGCCGGTTTTGTTCTTGACGCGATCGACAATGCCAACCCGACGGGGCAGACCAAGAACCCGCGGCCTTATACCGGCGGGCAATATGTCGGGATCCCGCAGTTCCAATCGATCGGAAGTCAGGTTGGTCAGCAGGTCGCGGCGACCTTGACCGGGGCTGAAACAGTGGATCAGGCATTGGCGTCGAGCCAGTCGGCGACCCAGCGGGCGATCCGCCAGGCTGGGTATCACTAGATCCTGTGATGCGGCCAGGGGCTCTGCCCCTGCACCCTGCCAAGGGCCGGGCCCTTGGATTGCCGTGAGGTCATCATGCGGGTCTGGGGGTGCCGCCCCCAGCTTGGTTCAGGGGCGGAGCTCCTCCGATATGCGAAGCGAGTTGGTGCGCCAACTCGCTCGCGTCCTCATCGGCGGCAAACGGCGCGAGATATTGGCCCGTGGGACTGACAAGGATCAGGACGGCGGTGTGGTCGATCGAGGCCGCACCGTCCGGTTTCGAGACGCTGATCTGGAACTCGTGCTCGATGGTCTCGATCTGGTCTTGCGAGCCGGTCAGGCCGATGAAATCCATGCTGAAGTTGCGGACGTAGTTTCTTACGACCGTTGGCGTATCGTGGGCCGGGTCGATGGTGATGAAGAGCGGCTGCAGGCGATCGGCGTCGCGACCCAGCAGGTGCAGGCTGGCCGAGATCGTGGCGAGCGTCGTCGGGCAGATGTCCGGGCAGGACGTGTAGCCGAAATAGAGCAGCTGATAGTGGCCGCGGAAATCGCGGTCGGTGACCGGCTTGCCATCCCCACCGACGAGCGTCCAATGACCGCCGATGGCGGGCTCGGGGAATGGGATGAGTTGCCGGAGCAGCCCGGCCATCGCCAGCAGGACGGCGGCGGCGGCGAGCAGGACGAACTTCGGCCTCATGGCGCGTCGCCTGGCGGCAGTCCGCTGAGGATCGAGGCGGCGGTCACTGTGAACAGGCCGACGGTGGTCTGCATGGCGATGCTCGCAGCGACGCGGCGCCGGGCCGGTTCCGGCGTGACGCCGCGCAGGGCGGGAGCGAGCGCGTAGCGGTTGAGGACCGCGAAGACCAGCAGGACGGTGAAAAGTGTCGCCTTGACCAGGACCATTGTTCCGTACGCTGTCGTGCGCAGCGCGTGCAGGCTGCCGACCAGCCACGCCGCTTGCAAGAGGGCGGCCGCGACGAGACAGGCCACCGCCCACTTGCCGATCGGGGAGAACCAGCGGGCGGCCGCGGCGCCCGTTCTGGGGTGTGTGAGCTGGACGGTGAGGAGAAGTGGCAAAAGGCCCCCAATCCAGACGGACGCCGCGAGGAGATGGATGAGGTCGAGCGCGGCAAAGAGGCTGAGAAGGCCGGCGGCGGCGGCGGAATGGCCGTGTCCGGCCTGGCACCCGATGGCGGCCAGTGCGGCCGCGAGAGCTGCACGGCGCCATCGAATGGCGAGCAAGAGCGCGTCGGCAAAGAGAAAGATCGCCTGGCCGATCACAACGTGGCCGAAGCTGGTGCCCGTGAGGACCGGGCGAAATGCCGTGAGTGCCGGACGGAGGCCGTCGGCGCCGACGAACTGGGCTGTCTGCAGTCCGCTCCAGGCAAAGAGACCGGTGAAAGCCAGCGCGAGGCTCGCGCTGGTCAGTCGGGTGAGGGCACGGTGGACACGGGCGGTATCGGTGGGGTCCGCACGGGCCAGTGCGCGTGGCGCGACGGCGATGCCGAAGATCTGGGTGCCGCCGAGTGAGACCAGCGCGGCGACGAAGGTCAGGCGGGCGGCAAGGAGCGGCCAGCCGCCTTGC
>CAXUIA010000082.1:8007-9391 GCA_964250835.1 uncultured Acetobacteraceae bacterium
ATCGTTTACGGGCTGACCGTGAAGGCGAAGCTGCCTTCGGTCTTGTGGGTGTCGGTCGCGGTGACGTGCCAGGTCACGTGATAGGTGCCGGCGGGCAACGGCTTGAGCGGCACTGCGAGGCGATCGTCGGCGCCGTTCGGATGGGCGGGACCGGCATCGACGCGCGCGCCGGACGCGTCGGTGACGGCGATGGTGCTGAAGGCCGGCTCGACGCCCTCGGTGAAGGTGATGGAGACCTCGCGTGGCGCCTGGCTGACGGTGCTGCCTACACGTGGGGTGGCGGCACGCAGAAAGGCGTGCGCCTGGGCCTGGCCCGCCATCGCGAGGACGGCGCAGGCGATGAGAGCGGTTTTCATGGGAACAGCGGCGCTCCGAGCGAGTGAGGGTAGAGATCGTCGAAGAAGAAGTGGACCAGTCCGACGACGCCCACGTTGGTGCCGGCGGTTTTATTGAGCGGGATCAGCGCTTCGAGGCCGATTTCACCCCAGCCGGCGAGATAGATGACGCCGGGTGCCGCTCTCCAGGTGGTGCCCTGGGCGCTTGGTGAAGAGGCGGGCGAGGTCCAGTCGAGCTCGACGATGGGGATCATGTTGCCCAGCGTGCTTGGCAGGCCGATGTCGCGGACCTGCGACTGCAGGTAGGGCAAACTGTACTGGATGGAGACCGAGCCCGCCCAGGCGTTGTTGTTGCCGTTATTGTATTGGGCGGGAAGCCCAGAGTTGAACGGTGTCGTCAGCAGGCTGGCAAGCGGGACCGGCTGCTGGAGCTTCAGCTCCTTGTCGGCAATCGTGTAGCCGAGCTCTCCGGTGATCGCGAGCGGACGGAACAATCCTGTCGGCAGGTCGCCGAGGCCTTTGCCGAAGTAGAGCGTGGGTGTGGTGGAGCCGAACTGGTCATCGCCGGTGTGCGTGGTGCCGCTGCGGCCGAATTCGCGGATGATGCCGAGCGAGCCTACGAACTCGTGGGGGTCGTTGGTGATCGCCTGCCATTTGCCGGTGAGGTAGAGGTTCTGCCAGCCGGTCTCGGTGCCCGAGCCCTCGGTATCGACGACGTTGTAGCCGTCGTTGAGGATAAGAGCGGTGTCGGGTGTGATCGTCTTGTCGTACTCGAACCCGAACGTCACGGAGTGGACCGGGCCGGTGCCGCCGTTGGCGCCCGCGCGGGTATAGGTGAAGGACGGGAGCGAGGCTTCGTCGCCGACGCCGGGGTCGTCGAAGGTCAGGGTCCCGGGGAAGACGCGAGCGCCGGCGCGAACGTGCGCTTGCGCCGGCGCGGCCGTCAGCGCGCAGGCCGTGGCCAGCAGGAATACAGTTCGCATGAGGATGTCCTGAGTTGGAGAGCGGGAAGTCGCTGTCTCAACTCAGAATTGGGGGTGCCCTTGGAG
>CAXUIA010000083.1:0-9390 GCA_964250835.1 uncultured Acetobacteraceae bacterium
GTCGATGACCTGTCCGCGTGCGACGATCTCGCCCGGGTCGTCGACCCGGTCTTCCACGCTGTAGCCGAAGCTTCCAAGTTCCTCGACCAGCCGTTCCGGCTCGATCGGTTGGCCCTCGCGGATGACAACCGACTGATCGATGGTCAATGGCAGACGTTGAACCGCGGCCTCTACGCCTACGATGACCAGGCGCGGGCCTGTGGCGTCGGTCAAGGCGCGTGCCGCCGACAGCCGCGCGCCCATGACACGGCGCGACGGCGGTGCACGATCGTAAGGCGGGCAGTCCCAGGCGGGGACGTGGATCACCGTCAGCGCCGGTGCGAGCGTTTGCGCGGCCAGCACCAGGCGCGTTGCGCGGCTCTCGCTACGGGCGATGAAGAGGATGCCGCCCGGCCGGTCGGCCGCCAGCTCGACGAGCGCTGCTGCGAGATGACCGTCGGGCTCACCGGGGATCGTGGGAGAGGCTTTGGTCACTGTTTACTCGGGATTGGATGAGGGCCGGGCGCTGCCCTCGACCTGGCGGGGCCGATCGGCCCCAACCCCCCTCTACCATGAGATTCCGCAGACGGGACTTTGGTGGATGCCAAGGAGCGTCACGCGATCACATGCGAGCGCGACGCACCTTGACTTGTCTTCGACTGGGCTCAGCGCGACTTTGCGTAGAGCTTGTTTGCGATCTCGAAGATTTCCTGCGGCGCGTAGTCGGGTGAGAACGCGCCGTAGTTGCCTGCGAGTTCAGGCACGTGCCCGCCCTGCGGGTGCCCGTCGACCACTTCGAGCTCGCCCGGCGGATCGCCCGGCAGCGCCTTCTCTCCACCGCCCCAGATGCCGGCGGCTTCCGCGTAGTCGGCACTGCTGAAGCGGTAGATGCGCCGATGGCTTCCTTCGTTCAGGTACTTTTGACACTCGGGTATCTTGCTCAGGTTGATGTTCGGCGTGGGCAGCATCTTTTCGATCTGAACGCCGGTCAGTTGCTTGAGCGCCAATGCATAGGCGTGCGCGTGGACCGAGCCGCGCACCAGCAGGTAGCCGCACACCTCGCGACCGGTCGGTTCCTTCATCGTCTCATAGACGCGCAGCTTGTGGATGCGCGCACCGCACTCGAGATGGAAGTTGTGCAGCAGATCGATGATCACGTTGCCGGTCGTGGTGACCATGTCCATGTTCCACGAGGCAGCATTGCTGTTCATCGGCATGGCGCCGCCGCCATTCGACAGGAACGAGCCCGCCAGGCGCACGTCCTGCATCGCCGAGAACGGTGCATCCGTGATGTCGACGTTCTCGCGCTCGTCGCCGGCGCCGTTGTTGAGCATTGCCACACCGGTGCTGACGAGCTCGACGTGTCCGAGCTCCTCGGCGAAGATGGCCGAAGTCAGCGCGTAGAACGGGCGGAGCTTGGACTTGCTGCGGAAATTGAAGCTCTGGAACATGTAGTTTCCGAGCGTGGACATTTCGCCGTATTTGCCGCCGAGGAGTTCCTGGAGCGCGGCGGCGGCGTTCGGGTTGGGCGACTTTGGCTCGGGCAGCTCGGCCTGCAGCCTATCGATTCGCATGAACATTGGATGTTCCTTAAGACGTTCGGACCGGTCGCGCGACCGGCTGCTCGGGTAACGCCGGCGTCCCCGAATGGCTGCGATGCGCCGATGGGCGATCCGCCCACTATTTGACTTCTCACCGAAGCGTGAGACCGGTCGAGCAGCCAAGATCACAATGTGCGTTGATGCTCAAAAAAGAGGCTCTGCCATCCTTGCGGATCAGCGCGCCGGCACGGCGGCTTTAGGCAGCGTGCGTCGAGAGCCGTCTTGTCTTCCCGCGGCACGATGGAGGCTTTACCTGACGCAGCCATCACGATAACAAATCGCAATGAAGACCGCGTCGGGCCGGGTGTTTATCTGTCATCACGAGGCACCCGAACGGGTCGTTTCGACATCGACCTTTTCCACGCTCGTATCCGGCGCTCGCAGCGACGCGAGGACAGGCGCGCTTGGTGACCTGGATGGCACAAACATCGCCGCGCCCAATCGCCATTCCGAGATGCGGCATCAGTTCCACGTGTGCAGCGACCGGCTGGGCGATCTCGACTATGTCGGGTTCGAGCACTATCGACGGCTGTTCCTGACGCTGCCCTTTGATGCCGCGGCAATCTATCGCTTTGATCCTGGACTGCTCGCGGCGCAGCGCTGGTTCCTGTCGGATGACGCGCGCTTCCTCGCCGAACTTGACGGTTCGAGCTTTCACCGCCTGCTCGACCTGCGCGAGGTCCACGCGAACGAGATAGAAGCTTATCTGAGCCGGCTGATGAGCGACAACGACATCGTCACGCAGCGTCCATGTCCGTTCCGGATCGACAGCCAGTGGCGATCCGGTCACGACGCCGGTGAGTGGGACATACTGGTCGAGGTCATCCGGAACACGGGCTTCTTCGCGCGCTCGTTCCAACTGATCGACTTCAGCCTCAGCGGCATCCGCTTCTGCAACATGTACATCGCGCGCAGGCCGGTGTTCGTGGCGTATATGGACTTCTGGCACGAATGTATGCGCGGGCTGGAGCCGAGGATTGAGATGCACGAGCGGCATCTCGGCTTCTTCTCGGAGCGGCTGCTCACCTTTTTCGTCTACGGCATGCGGCTTCAGGACCCTTACTTCCGGGTGGGAACGCTCCCTTGCGTCATTCGGCGCGGCTGACGCGTGAGGGCCGGATCCGTCGGTCAGCGGCCGCACGCCTCCGGCTCCGGGACGGGCGCATGTCGCAAAAAAGCGGCAGACGGAGGCGATCGCGGCGTGCGAGTCGCGCCGCTCCGAGTGCTGTCGTAAGGTCCGGCAACGAAATGCCTGACGCTCGCTGGACGGGAAGAGATGATGGACCTGCACGTTGAAGACCCGAAGCCTGAAAGCGGGCATCCGTCGCGAGTTGCCGAGATGCGAGCGCGCATCTTGTCGAAGCTGACCTATGAGGTCTGCAAGGAGCCCGCCGCCGCGAGTGCGCGCGACTGGTTCGTGGCCACCGCCATGGCCGTCCGCGATCCGATCGCAGACGTCTGGCTCGGGTCGACCAAGGAGACCTACGCGAGCGCCGGCAAGCGCGTCGCCTACATGTCGCTCGAGTTCCTGATCGGCCGGCTGCTGTCCGACGGTCTGGAGAATCTCGGCATACGCGACGACGTGCGCGCGGCCTTGGCCAGTCTTGGCGTCGATCTAGAGGACGTTCGCGCCGTGGAGCCGGACGCGGCGCTCGGCAATGGCGGCCTGGGCCGGCTTGCCGCCTGTTACATCGAGAGCATGGCGAGCGTCGGGGTGCCCGCGCACGGCTATGGCATCCGCTACGAGAACGGCCTTTTCCGCCAGTCGATCGGGCTCGGGTTCTGGCAGCAGGAGTGGCCGGAGGATTGGCTGGCGCTGGGCAATCCCTGGGAGTTCCGGCGCCCCGAGCTGACGTTCGAGGTTGGTTTCGGCGGCTCGGTCGCGGTCGAAACGTCCGCCAACGACTACATCCGTTACCATTGGGTGCCGGCCGAAACCGTGTTCGCGCTGGCCTACGACACTCCGATCGTCGGCGCCGGCGCCAAGCGCGTGAACACGCTGCGTCTGTGGTCGGCGCGCGCGAGCAACCCGCTCAGGCTCGAGGATTTCAACCGCGGCGATCACGTCGGCGCACTCGCCGACCGCGTGCGCTCCGAAGCGATCTCGCGCGTCCTCTATCCGAGCGACGAGAGCTCCGCCGGCCTCGAGCTGCGCCTTCGCCAGGAGTTCTTCTTCGTCTCGGCGTCGCTGCAGGACATGATCCGCCGCCACCTCGCGCACTACGCGGATCTGGGCAACTTTGCCGAGAAAGTCGCAATCCAGCTCAACGACACCCATCCCGCCATCGGGATAGCCGAGATGATGCGCCTGCTGGTCGACGAGCACGGCATGGAGTGGCACCGAGCCTGGACCATCACCCAGGCCAGCTTCTGCTACACCAACCACACGCTGCTGCCCGAGGCGCTGGAGATGTGGCCGGTGCCGCTGATGGAGCGGCTTTTGCCGCGGCACATGCAGATCATCTACCTGATCAACAACGCCCATCTTGATGGCGCCAAGCGCGCCGGTCATGGTGACGACGCCTTTCTCGCCGGCGTCAGCCTGATCGACGAGACCAATGGCCGCCGGGTTCGTATGGGCCATCTCGCGTTTGTGGGCTCCCGGCGGATCAACGGCGTTTCGGCGCTGCACACCGACCTGATGAAGCGAACCATCTTTCGCGACCTCGACACCGTCCATGGCGGCCGCATCGTCAACAAAACCAACGGCATCACCTTCCGCCGCTGGCTCTACACCGCCAACGAGGGCCTTTCGCGCCTGCTCGCCGACACGATCGGTCCGCGCGTGCTGAGCGACCCGAGCGTGCTCACCGATCTCGAACCGTTCGCCGATGATGCCGCGTTTCGCGACAGCTTCCGCGCGCAACGCCGCCGCAAGAAGGAGGCGCTGGCGGCCCTGATCCGGCGCGAACTCGCGACCGGCGTCGACCCGGACGCGATCTTCGACGTGCAGATCAAGCGCATCCACGAATACAAGCGCCAGCTTCTCAACGTCCTGCAGATCGTCGCCGCCTACGGCGCCATCCGCGCCTATCCGACCCAGACCCATACGCCACGCGTCAAGATCTTCGCCGGCAAGGCCGCCGCGAGCTACCTGCGCGCCAAGCAGATCATCCAGCTCACCCACGACGTGGCCCGCGTCGTCAACAGCGACCCCTCGGTGCGTGGCCTGCTCAAGGTCGCCTTTCTACCCAATTACAACGTGACGCTTGCCGAGCAGATCATTCCTGCGGCCGACCTTTCCGAGCAGATCTCGACCGCCGGCATGGAAGCGTCCGGCACCGGCAACATGAAGCTGGCGCTCAACGGCGCACTGACCATTGGAACGCTCGACGGGGCGAATGTCGAAATCCGCGACCATGTGGGTGCTGACAACATCTTCATCTTCGGTCTGACCGCCGACGAGGTGCAGGCCCGCAAGAGCCGTGGCATCGACCTGATTGCACGCGATGCTGTTGCTGCTTCGCCTATGCTGGCCGAAGTCCTGCGCTCGATCCGTTCGGGCGTGTTCTCCCCCGACGAACCAGCCCGCTATCACGGGCTGGTCGACGATCTGATGAGCAACGATCGTTTTCTGGTCACCGCCGACTTCGACGCCTACGTGGCAGAACAGGCCAACGTCGATCGGGCCTGGACCGAGACTGACCGCTGGTGGCGCCGTGCGGTGCTCAACACCGCCAATATGGGGTGGTTCTCGTCCGATCGCGCGATCCGCGAGTATGCCGACGAGGTCTGGCACGTGCCGCTGCCGGCCTAGATGGAGAGGGAGCTCCGCCCCTGGACCCCGCTGGGCCTGAGGCCCAGACCCCCGATCAGGCGGGACTACGTCGAGAAGCTTCCCCTCGGCGACGCGTCATACTCGAGCAGATCCGCTTCAAGCGCACGTGGTTGGTTAAGGACCAGCAGGGCAGAGTGGGTGAGGTCGATTGCGCTTGAGCCTCGCGCCTCGGCCTCGGACGCGCGCGTCGGATCCTCCGACGTCTCGAAGACAAGCAGGCGCCCGCTCCGCCAGAGTTCGACAATGACAAGGCTGGACATCTACTTCTCACGCGGGCGGTAGCCATCCTGATGGACCTGCCGCCGCCGCGCCTGTAAGACGAGCCGCCAAGGCGCGTTCGCCCGCGCGTGAAAGGTGCCCGCCATGGCCTCGTCCTCCGACATGATCCCGCGTATCGAGGAGGCGTTCGCCTTCGACGACGTGCTGCTCGTGCC
The DNA here is from genome assembly GCA_964250835.1 of uncultured Acetobacteraceae bacterium. GTDB lineage: Bacteria > Pseudomonadota > Alphaproteobacteria > Acetobacterales > Acetobacteraceae > CAXTPV01. The sequence goes on from CAXUIA010000083.1 coordinate 5,793, forward strand.
CGGCGCCTCCAGCGTGTTGCCTGCCCAGGCCGACGTGAGCTCGCGTCTCACCCCACGGATCACGCTCAACATTCCGCTGATGTCGTCCGCCATGGACACCGTCACCGAGGACGCGATGGCGATCGCCATGGCGCAGCTCGGCGGCATCGGCGTCATCCACAAGAACCTCCCCGCCTCCGAGCAGGCCGCGCAGGTGCTGCGTGTCAAGAAGTTCGAGAGCGGGATTGTCGTCGATCCTGTCACTGTCCATCCCGACCAGACGCTGGCCGAGGTGCGCACCACGATGGCGTTGCACCGGATTTCGGGCCTGCCGGTCGTCGAGCGCGGCAGCGGCCGCCTCGTGGGCATCTTGACCAATCGCGACGTCCGCTTCGCCAACGACCCCGACGAGCGGGTGGCCTCACTGATGACCAGCGAGCACCTGATCACGGTGCGCAACGGCGCCACGCCCGACGAGGCGCGCCGGCTGCTGCACCAGCATCGGATCGAGAAGCTGCTCGTTGTCGATGAGGACTATCGCTGCACCGGCCTGATCACGGTCAAGGATATGGAAAAGGCCGAAGCTCACCCGAACGCCAACAAGGACGCGCTCGGCCGGCTGCGCTGCGCCGCTGCGGTCGGCGTGGGGGACGCCGAGCGCACGCGCGCCGAGCTCCTGATCGAAGCCGGCGTCGATGTGCTCGTCGTCGACACCGCGCACGGCCATTCGGGCGGCGTGCTCGCCGCTGTCACCCGGCTCAAGCACCTGTCGAACTCGGTCGACGTCATCGCCGGCAACGTGGCGACCCCCGACGGCGCGCGGGCGCTCATCGACAGCGGCGCCGATGCGGTCAAAATCGGCATCGGGCCGGGCAGCATCTGCACCACGCGCGTGGTCGCGGGCGTGGGCGTTCCGCAATTCTCGGCCGTTCTCGAGACCGCCGCCGTCTGCCGGGCGGCCGGCGTGACGGCGATTGCCGACGGCGGCATTCGTACTTCCGGCGACATCGTCAAGGCGATCGGCGCCGGCGCCGATGTCGTGATGATGGGCTCGCTGCTCGCCGGGACCGATGAGGCGCCGGGCGAGGTGTTCCTCTATCAAGGCCGCAGTTACAAATCATACCGAGGGATGGGCAGCCTCGGCGCGATGGCGCGCGGGTCGGCGGATCGTTACTTCCAGCAGGATCTCAAGGACACGCTGAAGCTCGTCCCTGAGGGCATTGAAGGCCGGGTCGCATACCGCGGTCCGGCCGGCGCGGTGATCCATCAGATGGTGGGCGGGCTGCGCGCCGGCATGGGCTACACCGGCAGCGCCACGCTCGCCGACCTCAAGCGTGCGCGCTTCCGGCGGATCACCGGCGCCGGGCTGCGCGAGAGCCACGTGCACGACGTCGCCATCACGCGTGAGGCACCGAACTACAGGCAAGAGTAGATGGGGCGCCGCCCCGAACCCCGCCGGGCGCAGCGCATCCGGCCCCCACAGTGATGCTCCGGCCTTGACGCCTTCCGCGCGGATGGCGGCCGCCATCGAACTCCTCGACGCGATCGGGGCTGATCGACGTCCTGCGGATGCCGTCGCCAACGCCTTCTTCCGGGATCGCCGCTTCATCGGCTCGACCGATCGGCGCGAGGTGTCGACGCTGGTCTGGGACATGCTCCGCTGCACGCGCCGCCTCGACTGGTGGCTCGTCCGCGCCGAGGCACCGCCCACCGGGGCGCGCATGAAAGTGGCGGCTCATCTGATGCTTGCCGGCACCCGCTTGGACGACGTGCGTCCACTGTTCTCGGGCGGCCGTTTTGCCGCGGGTTCTCTCGACCCCGACGAGATACGCGCGCTGGAGGCGATCGACGGCCACACGCTCGATCATCCGCACATGCCGGAAGCCGTCCGCCTCGAAGTCCCGGACTGGCTGCTGCCCTCGCTTCGCGCCCGCTTCGGCGCACAGCTTGAACCGGAGCTCGCGGCACTGCTCGAGCCGGCTCCGCTCGACCTTCGCGTCAACCTGCTGCGCGGAAGCCGCGAAGAGGCGATCGCGGCACTCGCCCGCGAGGGTATCGACGTCGTGCCGACCCCATTGTCACCCTGGGGTTTGCGCGCGCCTGGCAGGCGTCTGGTCACGACCGGTGCCGCGTTCCGCTCCGGGCTGGTCGAAATCCAGGATGAGGGCAGCCAACTCGTGGCGCTCGCCGTCGGCGCCGAACCCGAGATGCGTGTCTGCGATCTGTGCGCGGGGGCGGGCGGCAAGACCCTCGCGGTCGCCATGACGATGGCCAATCGCGGCCATATCGTCGCCTGCGACGTCTCGGCGTCGCGCCTTGAGGCCGCGGTCAAGCGGCTCCGGCGCGCGGGCGTCCACAATGCCGAGCGGCATCTGCTTGAGCCCGGCGACAAATGGGCAAAGCGTCGCGCAGGCACATTCGACCGTGTGCTCGTTGATGCACCGTGCACGGGCACGGGCACGTGGCGGCGCAACCCCGACGCCCGGCTGAACCTGTGCCAGTCGGATCTCGACCAGCTCGTGGAACGCCAGGCGGCGATCCTGGAGACGGCCGCGCGGCTGGTCAAACCGGGCGGGCGGCTGGTCTACGCGACCTGCTCGATTCTGGCGGAGGAAAACGAAGCCCAGGTGGAGCGCTTTCGCGCGCGCCACCCGGACTTCACGGTCGTCCCGCCGGGGGATGCGGGACTTCCAACAAGCGGCGACATGATGACCCTCACGCCGCGCCGCCACGGGACCGACGGGTTCTTCACCGCGATCCTGGCGCGGCCGCCGGGCTGAGGTTACTCTCCCGAGGCCGCGGGGTGCGCGATCGCCTGCTCCTGCTCGTGCAGGCTGGTGAGCTGGCTGTGCGCTTGGGCGGCCTGCGCCAGTTGCGATGCGGTCAGGATCTGACGCACCCGCAATGCCACCGCGACGCGCTCCTGGTCGAGTGCCGCCTTGAGCTGCTCTTCCTGCTGGATGAGCGGCGTGATGCTGGCGCTCGACACGGTTCCTGATGCGAGCATGGCGGCCGAGACCTCCCCCTCGAGCGCGTGCAACTGCTGACGAGTCGATTTCGTCTCGGCAAACCCCGTCTTCATGGCGGCGTGCACCTGCTCTTGCTGCTGATCGGTCAACGTCACCCCGTCGAGCAGGCCGAACAGCATGTGGCCCTCGTGGCCGCCCCATTCACGGGCGTGCGCGCCGGCCGACGCCGACATCCCTAGAGCCAAGGCGAGGCAGGCGAAACGCCGGTTGGTCGTGTGTGTCATGTTCAAGTCCTTAGTCAAACCGGACGATCCGGGTTGACCCAGCATGAACACGCCTTGTCACCGGCCTTTGTGCCGCAAGCGACCAAATGTAACGGTCGCCTCAGCGGAACCCGAAGCCGACGCCGACGGCGACCGGCGGGTAGGCGTAGACGGGCGCCGGCGCGTAGGCGACGACCGGCTGCGGCTGCGGGAATGGCACCAGATTCCCGTATGCGATCATGCATTGCGCGTAGGTCTGGTCGTAGCGCCGCTGCAGCTCGAATGCCGAGGTGTCCGCAGCGCCCGCCCCCGCGATGCCGCCGAACGCAAGACCGGTGCCCGCGCCAATGGCTGCGCCCGCGCCGGGATTGCCGGCGGCTGCTCCGA
>CAXUIA010000084.1:0-1692 GCA_964250835.1 uncultured Acetobacteraceae bacterium
CCGCAAACAGCGGCAGCGCCGCATCCGTCAGCCCCGCGACCTCCCAGAGCGCCGCCCGCCGCGTCAGGCCAAAGCACCCGAACGCGTCCGCCCGCGCCAGATGCGCCAGCGCCGACGCCCGCACCTCCGACCGCCGCCACACCTCCTCGACCGACCGGTAGCGCACCCGTCCACGCGCCCGCACGATCGCCCCCGCGTCCGCCTCGCTCAACCCGCGCGCCATCCGCATGCCCAGTCGCACCGCGAGCATCGGCCCCTCGGCTTGCTCAAGCGTGCAATCCCACCCGCTCTCGTTGATCGAGACCGCCCGCACCTCCACCCCGTGCTCGCGCGCGCACCGCACGATCTGCGCCGGCGCGTAGAACCCCATCGGCTGCGCGTTCAGCAGCGCGGCACAGAACACGTCCGGATGGTGGCACTTCAACCAGGCGCTGCCATACGCGATCAGTGCGAACGAGGCAGCGTGGCTTTCCGGAAACCCGTACGAGCCGAACCCCTCGATCTGGCTGAACGTCTTCTCGGCGAACTCCAGCGGGTAATTCCGCGCAACCATCCCGCCGATCATCTTTTCGCGAAACCCGCCGACCCCGCCCGTCATCTTGAACGTCGCCATCGACCGCCGAAGCTGGTCCGCCTCGCCCGGCGTGAACCCCGCGCAGACGATCGCCACCTGCATCGCTTGCTCCTGGAACAGCGGCACCCCGAGCGTCTTCTCCAGCACCCGGCGCAGCTCCGGTGTCGGATACTCCACCGGCTCGATCCCCTCGCGGCGCCGCAGATACGGATGCACCATGTCGCCCTGGATCGGCCCCGGACGCACCACCGCCACCTCGATCACCAGGTCGTACAGCGTCCGCGGCTTCATCCTCGGCAGCATCGACATCTGCGCCCGGCTCTCAATCTGAAACGTCCCCAGAGTGTCGGCGCGCGTGATCATCGCGTACGTGACCGGGTCCTCCTGCGGGATCGTCGCGAGATCCAGCAGGAGCCCCCGATGCGCCGCCAGCAGCTCAAACGCCCGCCGCATGCAGCCGAGCATTCCCAAGCCCAGCACATCGACCTTCATCCAGCGCAGCGTGTCGATGTCGTCCTTGTCCCACACCACCACCTGGCGCCCGTCCATCGCCGCCGGCTCGATCGGCACCAGGTCGGCCAGGTGGTCTTCCGTCAGCACGAACCCGCCCGGATGCGTCCCCAACTGCCGCGGAAACCCGATCAGCTCGCGAGCCACCTCCAGTGTCAGCCGAAGCGCGCCGCGCGACCGGACCCGCATCACCGTCGCACACAGCGCCGCCCGCTCCCGACCGTAATGGTCGTAGACGAACTGGATCATCTCCTCGCGCCGCTCATGCTCGAAGTCGACGTCGATATCCGGCGGCTCGTGCCGCTCGGCCGAGATGAACCGCTCGAACAGCAGTGCCGACTGCACCGGATCGATCGCGGTCACCCCCAGCACGTAGCAGACCACCGAATTGGCCGCCGACCCGCGCCCCTGGCACAGGATCCCCCGGCGCACCGACTCCGCCACGATCGTCTGCACCGTCAGAAAATATGGCGCGTAACCGAGCCGGCCGATCAGCTCCAGCTCATGCGCGAGCTGCGCCACCACGGCGGCCGGGCCCCCGCCCCCCCTCCGGCGCGGCCGCCCCCCCCCCCCCCCCCCCCCCCCCCGCCCCCGCGCCGGGGGTGGCC
>CAXUIA010000084.1:1702-4815 GCA_964250835.1 uncultured Acetobacteraceae bacterium
CTCGGATACTGGTAGCAGAGCTCGTCGAGCGAGAACCGCGCCCGCCCCGCCAGCTCGGCCGTCGCCTCGACCGCATCCCGATGCCGCTCGAACAAACGCATCATCTCCGCGGGCGACTTCAGGTGCCGGTCCACCGACCGCTCCCGGCGGAACCCCGCCGCATCGATCGTGCAGCCCTCGCGTATGCACGTCACCACGTCCTGCAGGATCCGCCTCGGCGGCGCGTGGTACAGCACGTCGCCCACCGCCAACGGCCGCACCCCAGCCGCGCGTGCGGCCTCGCTCAGCGCCTGCAGCCGAACCGCATCGTCCGGCCGCCGCCGCCATGACATCGCCAGCCACGCCCGATCCCCGAACGCCTCCCGCAACTCCGCCAGCCGGCGTCCATCCGGCCGATCCCCGACGAGTGCCGCCAGCAACCCCTCGCCACCCGACCGGAACTCGTCCCAGTCGAGGTCGAAGCGCTCCTTGCCTTTCTTCTTGGCCTGCGTCAGCAACCGGCACAGCCGAGACCACCCAGCCTTGCCCTCCGGATAGGCCAGCACCGACACGCCGTCCGTCAGCGCAAGCCGGCACCCGATCACCAGCCGCAACCCGACCTCGCGCGCCCGCTGATGCGACCTCGCGATCCCGCTCAGCGTATTGAGGTCGGTCACGGCGAGCGCCGTATGGCCTTGCATGCGTGCTTCGGCCATCAGCTCTTCGGGGTAGCTGGCGCCGCGCAGGAACGAGTAGTTCGTCGTCACCTGCAGCTCGACGTAGTCTGAGGACATGGTCATGAGACGGGGCTCTGCCCCATGCCCCGCTGGGGGCAGGCGCCCCCAGACCCGCACACATCAGAACAACCCATGGACAAACCACTTCATGTCGCCTGTCGCCGGATCAGCGCCGTCGCCGCGGCGGAACAGCCAGAACCGCCGGCCCTCCGCCTCCTCACCCCGGAAGTCATCGCGCAGCGGGCTGACCTCGCCCGGCCGCCGCCACCATTCGCCCGCGATCCGCTCCGGCCCGTCCGCGTGCCGCACACGGTGCCGCACCTGCCGCCACGTGAAGCTCGCCGGCGGACGGTCCGGCACCTCCGCGATCACCTCGATCGGTTCCGGCGGATCGAGCAGCCGCACCGGCCGCGGCAGGTTTGCCGGCCACTCCACCCCCCCCGCCGCGTCCAACGGTTCGGCGCGCCCCACGCTCCGCTCCGGCACGTCGCTTTCCACCACCACCGGCCGCCAGACCCGCCCGGGTCCCAGCCGGTTGGTCAGCGTGTCGACCAGCGGCGCCACGTCCTCGCTGAACCCGCCCGGCACCGTCAGCGTCGTGCCGAGCTGCAGCGCCTCCAGCCGTTCGGCCGTCCGCACCGCGAGCCGCATCGCCTCCACGCCCAACCCTGGATCGACCGTCTCGCTCCGCTCGGCCAACAGCCGCACCAGGCGCTTACGGTCGCGCACCGGCTGCGCGGTCGCCACCCGCACCACCTGCAACGATCCGTCGACCCGCTCGAACCCCAGCTCCAGCCGGCGCGCACCAAGCCCCATCGTCTCCAGCCGCGCGCACACCTCGTCGACCAGCCGTTCGACCGCGACCTCGAACGCGCCCGCCGTCAGCAGCGGTTCAACGAACCCCAGCCGCGACGCGATCGGACGCGGCGGCGGCTGCGGCCTGATCGGCTCGAGCGTATTGCCGATCGCCTGAGCGAGCCGCAGCCCCACATCGGCTCCGAACCGTCGCGCCAGCGGTCCGCGCGGCATTCGGAGCAACGCTTCCACCGTGTCGAGCCCGACCAGCCTCAGGTCACGGCACGTCTCCGCCGGCAGCCGCAACGCCTCGACCGGCAACCCCGACAACGCGACCCGCTCGCCCCCGGGCGGCACCACGAAGATGCCGTTCGTCAGTTCGCCGAACCGCGCCACCGCATGCGCCGCACCGGGCGTTCCGGCGATCGCCGCGCGCGCCTCCAGACCTGCCCGTCTGAACCGCGCCACCATCGCGCCAAGCATCCGCTGCTCGCCGCCGAACAGATGAGCACTTCCCGTGGCATCGATCAGCACACCATCGGGCGGCGACGGCGCTGTCAGCGGCGCATAGCGCAGGCACAGTTTGGCGATCCGCCGCAGGTTCGCCGCGTCCTCCTCGGGCGTCTCCGGGACGATCACCAATCCCGGCACCCGCGCCTGCGCCTGCCCGATCGGCAATCCGGGCCGCAAACCGAGCCAGACCGACGCCGCGTCCGCCGCCCCGATCACCAGCCGCCGCCCATCATGCTGCGAGGTCACCAGCGGCCCCGCCGGCAGCTTGCTCCGGCGGCGCAGCAGGTCGGTCGCGAGATAGGGCAGGAAGAGCGAGACGACCCGCCTCATCGAAGGCCTCCACGATCCACGACGCCGGCACCGCGCCGCGGGCACGGATCAGGTCGAGCCGCCAGCGTGCGCGCCCGACCGTCAAAGAGAACGGTCCCGCCGTGATCGGATCGGGCGGATCCGACGGCAGGCACCGGACGCGCCACCGCGTCACCGCCGCATTTGGCGCATCGATCAAGGCATCCGCATGGCGCGGACGGCGGACGGCCAGCACCGGCAGACCGGCGCCTTCCGCCGCAAGCTGCAGCCGTCGTGAGGCCTTCAATGTTAGGTCCGCGGAAAATTCTCCAATCACTCCGGCAAGCTTTGTTGCACGCGCAGCCTCCTCCATCGTGGCCCGGCCCCGAGCCCGCCTCCCGGCAGCCGCCGATCGATTGCATCCAGCCCGACCCGGAGCATCGTCGACCCGACTTTCGACCCCGGCCGCTCGATCCGTGCGATCGTTGCACGAAGACCGTCGATGGGAGACAGGGCATCTCTCGACATCAGAACTTCGACCCTTAACAGCATGACCCTGAAGCATATTGCCCAATGTCATTCGTGCCCCGCGCGGCTCGTCTTGAACCGGTGTCTGAAGAACATAGAGAGAACAAACTAGACATGCGAGTGCTTTTCTGAGCGTCCGCGTTCACGATTCGCGGCTCTGGCCCGCCAGGAGCCGGCCCGCCCGCGGGCCGGTCTCGACGCGGCCGAATGACCGGGGCTCTGCCCCGCCCCCCCCCCACCGCCCGGCCCCGGGAGACCCCCCCGGGGGCCCAA
>CAXUIA010000084.1:4825-5960 GCA_964250835.1 uncultured Acetobacteraceae bacterium
CCCGACCCCCGCCAAGGGCCGGGCCCTTGGATCCCCAGCCTGGAGCCATAAGGGGCAGAGCCACTTGCGCTACGCCGGGAACCCCGCTCAACGTCAGGATGTTCTACTTACCTCGCGGCCGCGTTACAGTTTGAAGAAGGAACTCATGAGGGGTCACTATCTCGTCACCGGCGGCGCGGGCTTCATCGGCCGTCATCTCTGCGAAGAACTCATCGCCCACGGCTACCGCGTCCGAGCCATGGACAGCCTGATCGATCAGGTGCACGGCGACGCAACCCTCGACCTTCATCCAGATGTCGAACTGATCGAGGGCGACATACGCGATCCCGATCTGGTGGCCGAGGCGCTGATCGGCATCGACGGGGTCTTCCATCTGGCCGCCGAAGTGGGCGTCGGCCAAAGCATGTACGAGATCTCGCGTTACGTGGGCACCAACGATCTCGGAACCGCGGTTCTGCTCGAGCGGCTGGTGGCGTCCGCTGCGCGACGTATCGTCGTCGCCTCCTCCATGAGCGTATACGGCGAAGGTCTGTACGAAACCGCGAACGGCACCCGCCACAACGACGTTCGCCGTCCGCTCACCGACACGATGTCGGGTTGGGATCCAACCGGACCCGATGGGACGGTTCTCCACCCGGTCCCCACCGACGAGACCAAGGCGACCGACCTCTCCTCCGTCTACGCGGTCACCAAATACGTCCAGGAGCGCAACTGCCTCATCGTCGGCCGTGCCTACGGCATCGACGCCGTCGCACTGCGTCTCTTCAACGTCTTCGGCCCCGGCCAGGCGCTCTCCAACCCCTATACCGGCGTGCTCGCCAATTTCGGCGCCCGGCTGCTCAACGGCGAGCGCCCGCTCGTCTTCGAGGACGGACAGCAGCGTCGTGACTTCGTCCATGTCCGCGACGTCGCGACCGCATTCCGGCTCGCGATGGAAAATCCCAACGCCGCCGGACACGTGATCAACATCGGCAGCGGCCACTCCTATACGATTTCGCAGGTGGCCGAGATCCTCGCCCACGCCGTCCTCGTGGCGGAACTCGAGCAGAACCTCATCCCGGCCGATGAGGCGCGCAAGACGGTGGACGAGCACCGCGCCAGCGGGTTGGAAACCTGGACCCGCGCGGTGCACGCC
>CAXUIA010000084.1:5970-7830 GCA_964250835.1 uncultured Acetobacteraceae bacterium
AGGACACGGTGAGCGAGCTCGCCACCTGGATAAGGTCGCAGGCGGCTCCTGACCGCGGCGAGGACGCCAGGCAGCAGCTCGAGGCGCGTGGTCTCGTCGCATGAGCCCCGATCATCTGGCCTCACCACGGATCGGCCGTCCCGCCGGCCACACCGTCATCTTCGGAGGTTGCGGCTTTATCGGCTGCAATCTCGCCGACCGTCTGCTCGATGACGGACACGACGTCGTCGTCTTCGACGACCTCAGCCGTCCCGGTGTCGCGCGCAATCTCGACTGGCTGTCCGAGCGGCACCGCCATCTCCACCCGGTCATCGCCGACATACGCGACCAGAACGCGGTGCGCGAGGAGGTCCGCGACGCGGCCGCCGTCTTCCATCTCGCCGCCCAGGTCGCCGTCACCACCAGCATGGAGGATCCCAGACACGATTTCGCCGTCAACGCCGCGGGCACGCTGAACATCCTCGAGACCCTGCGTGAGCACGCGCCCGCAACGCCCATCGTCTTCGCCAGCACCAACAAGGTTTACGGCAAGCTCGCCGACATCTCCCTCGAGCGCAGCCCGGACGGCTACGCGCCCACCGACCCGCGCACACGCGATCACGGCGTGGGCGAGGAGCGCTCGCTCGAATTCTCCACCCCCTATGGCTGCAGCAAGGGCGTCGCCGACCAGTACGTGCTCGACTACGCGCACAGCTTCGGCCTGCGCACGGCCGTGCTGCGCATGAGCTGCATCTACGGCCCGCGTCAGTTCGGAACCGAGGATCAGGGCTGGGTCGCCCACTTCCTGCGCAGCGCTCTACGCGGCCAGCCGATCACCCTGTTCGGCGACGGCAGCCAGGTCCGCGACATCCTCCACGTCGACGACGCGGTCGCGGCCTATCGTGCCGTCATGACCCGGATCGACGCGGTCTCCGGCACCGCGTTCAATCTCGGCGGCGGCCCACGCAACGCCGTCAGTCTGCGCGCCGTGATCAACGAGATCGCCACCGTCACGGGGCGTCCGCCCGCGATGGCCCATGAAGATTGGCGCGTCGGCGACCAGCTCTACTTCGTCGCCGACACCAGGCGCCTGCAGAACGCCACCGGCTGGCGCGCAAACGTCGCCTGGCGCGACGGGCTGCGCCACCTCGCCGACTGGCTGTCCTCGGACCGCACGGCCGCCGCTTCCGAGCGCGTCCCGGCATGAGGGTCGCACTCGTCAATCCGCCCTGGACCTTTGGCGGCAGCATCTATTTCGGCTGCCGCGAACCGCATCTGCCGCTTGAACTCGGCTATGCCGCCGCCCTCCTGCGCGCCGCCGGCCACGATGCCCTCATCCTGGACGGCCATCTGCTCGGTCAATCGCATGACGAGGTCGCCCGCGCCGTTCAGTCGTTCGGCGCCGACATCACCGTCGTCACCACCGCTCCCAGCTATCTGTTCTGGCGCTGCGCACCGCCCGAGCTTCGCGTGCCCGCCGAGTTTCTGGCGGCGCTCGGCGATCGTGGCGGCCGCACGGTCGCCGCCGGTCCCCACGGTTCCGCCACACCCGGCCCGGTCCTGCGCAAGCTCGGCGTGGAGGCCGTCATCCGCGGCGAGTGCGAGGAGGTCATCGTCCAGCTCGCCGCCGGGGCCGACTGGTCCACGCTCCCGCACGTCGCCACCGCGGGCAACCACGCGATCCCAGCCGCCCACACCTTCACCCACCTGCCCGCCCTGCGCTGGCCCGACGGCTGGATCGCCCGCCACCATCATCACCACCACCGCTTCGACGACCACGCCGGTTTCGGCGCCGAAGTGGAAGCTTCGCGCGGCTGTCCCTACGCCTGCAGCTTCTGCGCCAAGATCGACTTCCGCGACCAGTACCGCCGGCGTGCCCTC
>CAXUIA010000084.1:7840-9362 GCA_964250835.1 uncultured Acetobacteraceae bacterium
TGCTCGACGAGATTGATCACCTCATCGCCCAGGGCGTCAGCTACCTCTATTTCGTCGACGAGATCTTTCTGCCCCAGAAGCCGCTCCTCGAGGCCCTTGTCACGCGGCCGGTCCAGTTCGGCATCCAAACCCGGATCGATCTCTTCAAGCCCGACATGCTCGAGCTGCTCGGCCGCGCCGGCTGCGTCTCGGTTGAAGCCGGCATCGAGAGCCTGACCGAGGAGGGCAGGGCGGCGCTCGCCAAGCGCTGCCGGCTGCAGACCGAGGATCTCGCCGATCTCCTGATCCACGCCCGCCGGCATATCCCGTTCGTCCAGGCCAACCTGATCGGGACCGATCATGACGGCCAGGATCTCGTCGACCACTGGCGTGAGCGCCTGCGTGGCCAAGGCGTGTGGGCAAACGATCCGGTCCCGATGTATCCCTATCCCAGCTCCCCCTCCTATCGCGACCTCTGGGGCGAACCCGACGATCAGGCCTGGGAGCGGGCCCACGACCATTATCTCGCGTCGACCAGCCACTTCAGCGACATCCAGGACGGCCGTCCGCAGCCCCTGCACCGTCTCGAAGAGCATTGCTGCGCCCACGCATGACGCGAACGCGGCGTATTCTGCTCACCACCGATGCGGTCGGCGGTGTCTGGCGCTACACGATCGATCTCGCGACCGCGCTGGATGACGCCGGTCATGCCTGCCTCGTTCTCGGCGCCGGCCCGGAGCCCGACCCGTCCCGCCTCGTGGAGTGCGAGTGGCGCAACAGCCGCGTCCTCTGGACCAATCACGCGCTCGATTGGACCGAGCAGACCGACGACGCCAGGTATGCCGCCCGTGCCGATCTCGAACGCCACGCCCGGGATTGGCGTGCCGAAATCCTCCACCTGCACAGCCCGTCGAACGCCGCCGGCGTCGCGCGCGACCTCACCGTTGTCGCCGTCGCCCACTCCTGCCATCCGACCTGGTGGCAGGCGGCAGGGCAGGGACCTATGCCGGACGCGTGGCACGTCACGCGCGAACGGACCCGCGCCGGCCTGAGCCGTGCGGATCACGTCATCGCGCCGACCCGCGCTCACGCCCAAGCCCTGACAGCCGTCTACGGGCCGATCAGCCACGTCTCCGTCATCCCGAACGCCACCAGAACTCCCGACACGGTCGTGGGAAAGCAGCCAACAATTCTCGCTGCCGGCCGCTGGTGGGATCCCGCCAAGAACGCCCGCCTGCTCGATGAAGCCGCCCGCCACATCACCTGGCCTGTCGAGCTCGCCGGCCCAGCCGGCCCGGCCTTCTCCCCCCAGCACGCGCGCCTCCTCGGCGAGGAGCCCAACCACCGGCTCCGTCAACGCATGGCGAACGCCGCGATCTTCGCCTCGCCCTCGCTCTACGAGCCGTTCGGCCTCGCCGTCCTTGAAGCCGCCAGCCACCGCTGCGCCCTCGTGCTCGCCGACATCCCCAGCTTCCGCGAGCTATGGACCGGACGCGCCCTTTTCGCCGATCCCCGCGACCCGCACGCCTTCGCACGCGCGCGC
>CAXUIA010000085.1:0-2370 GCA_964250835.1 uncultured Acetobacteraceae bacterium
CCCCCACACCCCGTCAGCCGACCGTCCGGCCCGATCCGGACGAGCTCGCCTCATCACGCATCGTCTCGCCACCCGATCCCGAACTCGCCGACAGCGTCGCCGAAGCGCCCGATCCGGCCCCAGTGCGCCGCCACGCACACTTCCGTTTCGTCGAGCAGGCCGTCGCCGACACTCCGCCGCTTCGCACCCGCGCTGCCCCAACCGGCCACTGGTCGATCCAGGTCGGCGCCTTCGGCTCTCCCGCCATCGCGCACCAGGCCGCCGGCTCGGCGCGCTTGCAACAGCCCGCCCTGCTCGAGCATGCGCACGCCGAAGTCGCGCCCCTCAGAGACCGTCACGGCAAGCTCTTCCGCGCACGCCTGACCGGCCTGTCGCGCGAGGCCGCGGTCCGCGCCTGCGAGCATCTCCGCCGCGGCGACTGTATCGTCGTGTCTCCGGACGGAGAGTCGTAAAGACCGGGTCTCCTCCCTGCACCCCCGCTAAACGCAGGGCTGTTTATGTGTCGCAGCGAGAGCGTTCGGCGCGGTACCCTCGATACAGTGATGCTGTTTTTGCCAAATCATTTCTGATCGTCGTTGCGGCAACGCCCGCTTCACCCATCGCATGGCTAATCTGATCGAGTCCTTTCGCGACATCACCGGCGGCATACAGGCCAGGGATCGTCGTCCGTTGATGGTCGTCGACGAAAAGACAACCTTCTTGTGTGGCCCTGGCACCGATCTGCACGGCACATTCCGAGCGTATCAGCGAGCCGAGCGCGGGGTAGAGGGCGTCGAACGCGTGTATCTTTTCGGAAAGGGGCACCAAGATGGAACCTGTGTGCAAGTCAAGCGATCCGCAGGGACCGTCATACATCGCGATCCCTAATTCCATCAGGTGACGACGCTCGGCCGCGGTCAGGCCGAGTGCTCCGTCAGGCGCGATCAACGTCACGTCGGCGGTATACGTCCGCAGGAAGACGGCCTCATTGTAGCCGCGCGTTTGAGAACCGATGACCGCGACCTTCTTGTCCGTCACCTCGAAGCCGTCGCAGATCGGGCAATAGCGGATAAGCCCCTGTGCGAGTGCCGCGTCATGGTCGGCGTCATCCATCCGGGGTCGGTTGTTGACAACACCGGTCGCAAGTAGGACCGAGTGGGCCCCAATCGCGACATCACCCACCCTGGCGCTGAACGTGTCGCCATGATGGTCAAGCCGTTCCACGACTGCATGCGTGACTTGTACGCCGAACTCCTCTGCCTGTTCACGCATGCGGTCGAGCAGCACCTTTCCTGAGATACCCCCAGGAAATCCAGCATGGTTGCGCGTCCTTGGTATGAGCGCCGCGCGGCTCTTGCCAGCGTCCACTATTTGAATTTGAAGATGAAACCTGGCGAGATAGATCGCCGCGGTGAGGCCGGCGGGCCCTGCGCCAACTATTAAACAGTCGAGCATACAACCCTTTCAGTACGAGCAGATACGGTAAACGCTCGAGACAGGCTGCCTATACTTGCAGCACGCGGAGTGGGCTCTGTTGGAGTGCTTATTGCCGATTGAGCGCTGCTAGCCTGTGGCCGAGCTGGTCCGAAGCTGCCGGATAACCGCTTTGCCGACGGCGTGTGCACTGCCCGGGTTCTGGCCGGTGATCAGCTTTCCATCCTCAACCACGTGGCTGGTGAACGGGATGAACGCCTGGCTGTAGTCGGCTTCCCGGCTCTGGAGCTCGTCCTCCAGGCTGAAGGGCACGGCTTCGTCCCGCTTGACCAGCTTCTCCTCCTTCCAGGAGAACCCTGTCATCTTCTTGCCAGCGATCAGGTGACCGCCTCCGCTCAGTCGAACATTGAGAAGGCCGGCAGGGCCGTGGCAAACCGCCGAGACTATTTTGTTGGCTTCGTAGAACTCCGCGATCAGCTTGGCGAGATCCTCAGCTCTCGGGAAGTCGAAAAGAACGCCATGACCACCGGTCAGGTAAATCGCATCGTAATCTGCGACCTCTGCTTCAGCGACCTTCTTGGTGTTGTTGAGGCGATCCATGTACGCGCGGTCTTCATAATGCTTTGACAGCGGTCCTCCGATCCCGACCGACGTGGCCATCTCGCTGATGAGCAGGCTCTCGGGGTCGATCGGGATCTGTCCTCCCGAGGGACTCGCGATGTCCACGGCGTAGCCGGCTTCCTCGGCCGCGTCCGAAAAGTGGGTCAGCTCACTGAGCCACAAGCCCGTTCGCCAACCAACTTTCTCGAATTCGCCCGAGTTCGTAACGATGACAAGAATACGGTTGGTGATCATGTGGCATCTCCCTGTTATCGGTCGAAGCAAGATCAGAGGCGGTGAGCGACTCATGTGACGGATAATCGGGCTCGTGGCGGACTTTCGTTTACCGACTTCCTG
>CAXUIA010000085.1:2380-6029 GCA_964250835.1 uncultured Acetobacteraceae bacterium
GGTTCAGTCAGGACGCTCTCGTGTTCTTCTTCATCCGATCGTTCAGAGTGGCTTCGCGCCGGCGGGCGGGCTCTGCAGCTGTTCAAACGAAAGCGGTTTACCGCTGAAGCCCCAGCTCTGCGGCGGCACATCATGCAGCAGCACATAGACCGGAAGAATGTCGCCCGCGAGGCCAGCCGCCTTGGCGACCGCATCGGTCACGCGCTTGATCAGCTCCGCCTTGGTCGCGACGTCGAACCCGCCCTGCAGGGCGCTCAGCTCGACGGTGATGACCCTGGTGCCGCCTGGCTTGCCGCCATGATAGACCTTGGCGGGATCATATTCGTTGGCATAGACCCAGGTCGTGCTCCGGACGAACGGGTCGTCGGCCAGCTTTTCAAGGTCGCGCTCCGTGACATTCTCGGGCAGCGGGATGCAGTTAAGCTGAGCGTTGGGTACTCGCGCGAACTCCGCAAAGCCGCCGGAACCGGGCGTGGTAAAGTTCCAGGCTGCGTTCTCGCACAGGTTCTGCTTGCCCCGCTTGCAGTAAGGACAGGTCCCGTCCGCAAAGTTGAACGGGACGCAAACTCGCATGCCGGGCTTGAGGTTGGAGACCTGCGAGCCGACGCGCTCGACCACGCCGCCGATCTCATGGCCGAGCGTGATCGGCAATGGCAAGTCGAGCCCCGCCCAAGTCCAGTCGCCGTTCCAGACATGCCAGTCCGTTCGGCAGATGCCCGACGCGAAGACCCGAACCAACGCGTCCTGCTCACCAATCTCAGGTACGGCGATATCTCTCAACACCATCAGGCGCCGGAGCGCATCGGCCTGTACAGCACGCATCGTAGCCATCAGAGCTTCCTTCGGTGAACAGCTGTAAGCGGGCGATTTGGCGTCCGTGCTGGCCCGGCAGTGCGCAAACACAGCGCACCGCCGCTTCTGCACGTGCTCAGGCGAGTGCGAGCGACCGATCGAGTGCTTCGATCAGCTTTGCGGTGATCAGGTGATCCGAGGCCGGGTTCTGGCCGGTGATCAGCTCGCGATCAGCGACGAGGTTGGGCGCGAGGTTGACCGGGTTGGTGGTCACCTGAGCACCCGCTAATTGCAGGGCCTCGGGCATGTGAAAGGTGAGCTTGCCATGGAGGAGGCTGTCCTCGGCGGCCTTCTCCTCACCGGATGAGAAGACGGTCATTTTATAGCCTGCATGGATCCAGCCCTTCGCCGCGTCGGCCGCGGTGGCCTTGTCGCCGGCAATCAGTGCCGCCCGGAACTCGCTGGCGGTCGGCATTGCGGCGATGGTGGCGACCGGAGCATGGCAAAGCAGCGCCGTCGTCTTTTTGGCCTGGTGGAAGTGCCGCAGGATGACGCCCATGTCGGCGTCCTGCATCAGATCGACCACCGGCGCATGGCCACCTGGGACAAACACGCCGGCATACATGTCCAACCCTCTGGCGATCACTGATGCCAGCGAGTGCACCTCGTTCATGGACGGGTGATCGGCGTAAAAGCTTTTGGCGAGAGCAAAAGCAGCCTCGTCACCACCGAAATGCTCGGGCGATTCTGAGGCGTCGTCGATATGCGGCTTGGTCCCATCCGGCGTGGCGAACTCAACGGCGTAGCCGGCATCGATCAGCCCCATCACCGGCACCACCGTCTCGTTCAAATACTGGCCGATCTCGGCCCAGCCACCGCCCTGCAGCTCGATGCGAGTGGCGTTGGAGCCAACTACAAGCACTGTTCCCTTGATCATCTAACCTCCGCTGCGACTTCTCGCGCCTTGACTGGAGGCAGAACATGAGCCGCCTGGACATATTCCAGAAGTTTATTTGGTAGATTTCAGTTATGCGCCAGATAGGATAAGTCGTGCGCTACGATCTCAACCTGCTGCCGATCTTTGTGGCTTTAGTGGAGGAGCGCAGCGTCACTCGTGCCGCGGAGCGCGTGGGCATGACTCAGCCGGCGCTGTCCAATTCGCTGGCGCGCCTGCGCTTGATGTTCAACGACCAGCTCTTCATCCGTGAACGCTACGGTATCCAGCCGACCTCGGTCGCACTCGAGCTTGCGCCCGTTATCGTCGAGGCGCTGGCGAGGCTCGACGAGACGGTGCTCGGCCAGCAGGAGTTCGATCCGGCCGAGGCCACGCAAGTGATGACCATAGCTCCAAACGGCTATGTCGAGTTGGTGCTGGTGCCGGCGATCGTCGCCAAGCTCCAGCAGGTGGCGCCCGGCATCAAACTTCGCCTGACCCCGTATGGTAACGATCTGGTCGAGACCGGCATCGTCTCAGGCACCACCGCGCTGGTGCTGGGCCGCATCGTCGATCCGCCCGACAATCTGGTCGTGCAGCATCTGATGGACGAGGGGTTCGCCTGCGTGGTGCGAGCCGACCATCCCGAAATCTGTGATCGCGTGACCCGTGACCACTTTGAACAATCAAAGCACGTCAATGTCGTGCCCCCTGGCCACATGCGCGCAGGTCTGTTTCAGGCCCTGGCCCAGCAAGGGCTCCATCGCGAGGTCGCGATCTCGGTCACCAACTTCTTCGCAGTTGCCGAGATGGTCGCGGTCACCGACTACATCGCGACATTGCCGAACCTGGTCTGCCAACGCCTGAGACACGATACCCGGTTGAAGATCCTGCCTACTCCGGCCCACCTCGGGACGTTTCCGGTCGAGGTGGCTTGGCACGTGCGCTATCGGCACGATCCGGCTCACGGCTGGCTGAGAGCGTTGATCGGGAAAGTGGCGGCGGAGCTGTCGGCGAGCCGCAGCCAGGGCTGACGCGGGTCTGGGGCGGCTCGCCCCAGCGGCGTCCGGGCAGAGCCCCGGTTCTAGCTCGTGATCTGAACCCGAAGACCCCCCGTCCGCTTGATCACATTGATCGCAACCTCATTACCCAACCGCTTGAAGTGCACCGTCGCGCGCGCCTCGCCGATCGAGAGGTTGTGCAGCGTCATCGTGTCGATGAACGCGGGCAGCCGCGGGCGGTCGAAATGCACGGTGCACGCGGCCGGTTCGAACCGTATGCCGAGCGTCGACTGCACCAGCGCCGGCAGCGTCGTCGCCGCCCATGCTTGCGGTGAGCAGGCCACCGGATAGCGCACCGGCCCGAGCCCGCGCTCGCGCGAGAAGCCGCAGAACAGTTCCGGCAGCCGTCGCTGATCGATGTGAAACGCCGCGTCGAACAGCCCGGCGAACAGCCGCTCCGCCTCGTCCTTCAGCGACAGGTCGGCAAAGCCGAGTGCGATCAGCGCGTTGTCGTGCGGCCACACCGATCCGTTATGGTAGGCCATCGGATTGTAGCGTGCTTCGCTCGCGGCGATCGTGCGTATGCCCCAGCCGGAAAAGAAGTTGCGTCCCATCAGGCCGTGCGCCACGCGGTGACAGCGATCCTCGCGCGCAATCCCGGTCATCAGCAGATGCCCAGCGTTCGATGACCGAACTCGGCAGGGACGCTTCTGCCCGTCGAGCGCGATGGCGTAGGTGTCGAGCTCCTCGCACCAGAACTCGTCCTCGAACCTTGCGCGCAGCGCCTGCGCCTGTTGGAGCAGCGCGTCGGCACGCTCGTGACGTCCCAGCGCACGCGCCACCGCAGCCGACAGCGTGCGTGCGGCAAACACGTAGCCTTGCACCTCGACGAGCGCGATCGGCCCCTCGGCCAGCGTTCCGT
>CAXUIA010000085.1:6039-8671 GCA_964250835.1 uncultured Acetobacteraceae bacterium
AACTGTCCTTCCAGCCCTGATTGAGCAGACCGTCGGCGTTGCGGCGCCCATACTCCACGAAGCCGTCGCCATCCCGATCACCATGGATGTCGATCCAGGCAAGCGCCGCCTCGATATGCGGCCAAAGCGTCCGCATCAGATCGAGGTCGCCTGTGCGCTGATAGTAGAGGCCGGCCAGCCAGACAAACAGCGGGGTGCTGTCGACCGAGCCGTAGTAATGCCGGAACGGCACTTCGCCCAACTCGGCCATCTCACCGTAGCGGACCTCGTGCAGGATTTTCCCCGGCTCGGCGTCCGCGTTATCGTCGACCTGGGTTGCCTGATGGCGCGCCAGATAGAGCAGCACTCCGCGCGTGATCGCTGGATCGAGCCAGAGCGTGTGCATCGCACTGATCAGCGCGTCGCGTCCGAACGCCGTGCTGTACCAGGGCACGCCCGCATACGGGTAAGGACCGGTTTCCTTGTCGGTGACCAGCATGTAGAGGTCGCAGATCGCCCGCCTGATCGCCTCGTTGAAGATTTCGTTGGAGGTCTCGATCGCGGTCGCCCGCGCCGAGGACAGCCTCAACGACCGCCGCGCTTCGACGAGCGAAAACAGGAAGGCCTGCGACGCCGAATGCTGTGCCGGCCGCGGATTGCAGGCGATCTCGATGTTCAGCGTCGCGCGCCGCTGCGGCAGCAATGTCATCCGGAACACGGCGCGTTCATGGGTCAGTCTCGCGGGCTGCGGCGAGAACCGGATCCGCGTGGTCCGCTTGCGCCCGTCGAGCCCCTCGTAGCTCACCACCACCGAGTCTTCACCAACCTCCGCCGGCAGCCTCGTCCCATGCCGGGTGCGCTTCATGCCGCGTGCCTCGAACAGGTCCGCGAAATCGGCCGCAAAGCTGATCGCGATTTCCAGTTCCTCCTCCCGGTCGGAGAAGTTCCGCACCAGGATCCGCTCGTGGCATGCTTTGGCGTAGATGAAGCGCGATCGGCGAACATGGATCGCGTCGTGCGGCAGCACGGTGTTGCCTGCCGCATCGAGGAAGTCGGGATTAGTCAGGTCGCAGGTGAGCGTCGCGTTGTTGTCGCGTATGGTCGAGCTGAGCAGGATCGGCGAGGCGCCATTCAGCTTCAGATCGAGGCTCGACAGGTAGCGGGTATCGCGATGGTAGAGCCCGTCCGCGATCCCGGGACCGGAAAGGATATTGCCGTTCTGGTCGAACACTCCGAACGTGTCGCCGCTTTTGAGCGAAAACAGCCGCCGTTCGCCGAGCGACGATCCGGCGCCGACCGAGTAGGCGTGCTGGTGCGCAGTCTCTTCCATGGCACGCTCCCGAGTTGTGCGATGCCGCATGGTAGGCCAGGGGTTTGCGCGATGCACGTCTTCGACGGGGCGCCGCACCGGATGAACCCCACCCGGCGCGGCCGCGTTGCCGCGCCGGAGGGTCGATGTCATGGCAGAACGGCCGGTATGGCGCGGACAGTTGCGGCTCGCATTGGTGAGCTGCCCGATCTCGCTGCACACCGTGCACCGCAGCACCAGCGGCCTGCATTTCCACTTCATCAATCCGTCGACCGGCAACCGCGTGCGCATGGTCACCCAGGACGCCGAGACCGACGAGGAGCTTCAGCGCGCCGACCTCAAGCGCGGCTTTGAGTTCGAGAAGGGCCGATACGTCATGCTCGAGGACGAGGATTTCGACGCCGCACGCGTCGACAGCTCGTCGCTCCTTGTCATCGACAAGTTCGTCCCCGCCGCCGAGATCGACCCGATCTATTACGACACCAGCTACTACGTCGCACCCGACGGCGACGCCAAGCAGGGCAACGACGTCTATGCCGTGCTGCGTGACGCCATCGCCAAGACCGGCCGCGTCGCCCTCTCCCGCCTGGTGATCTCCCGGCGCGAGCGTCCCGTGGCCCTTCACCCGCTAGGGCGCGGCCTCGTGCTGCACACCCTCTATCAGGCGAGCGACATCGCCGACACCGCCGGCATCTTCGGCGCGATCCCGACCGGAAAGCCCGAGGCGGACATGGTCGCACTCGCAAGCCAGCTGATCGAGCGGCAGGCCGGCCATTTCGCGCCCGACGACGTCGAGGACCGCTACGAGGCGCGACTGCGCGAGGTGATCGAGGCCAAGGTCAACGGCGAGGATCCGGAACCGCCGCCGGAGCGCGCCGACGACGGCGGCAAGGTGGTCGATCTGATGGCGGCGCTCCGGCGCAGCCTCGGCCAGGAGCCGCCCGCCAAGCAGCGCCCCGCCGCTCAAGCAGCAACAGCTGCCAAGAAGCCGGCCGCCAAGAAGACGCAGCCGAAGCGTCCGCCGCCGCCGGCCGCTGCAAAAACACCCGCCAAGCGCCCCCAGGCACGCCCGCCGACGCGTGCCAAAAAACGCGCCTGACCTGTTCGCCCTGGGGATCAGCCGCTAAGTGGGCTGCACATGCACGAAAGATCACCGATGACGCGCAACGGTTCAGACGATTTCAAGGTCGCCGATCTCGGCCTGGCCGATTGGGGCCGCAAGGAAATCGCCATGGCCGAGGACGAGATGCCCGGCCTGCTGGCGTTACGCGAGGAGTATGGGCAGTCCAAGCCGCTCGCCGGCGCGCGCATCGCCGGCTGCCTGCACATGACCATCCAGACCGC
>CAXUIA010000085.1:8681-9353 GCA_964250835.1 uncultured Acetobacteraceae bacterium
GCTGATCGAGACGCTGACCGCGCTGGGTGCCACCGTGCGCGGGTCGTCCTGCAACTTCTTCTCGACCCAGGACCACGCCGCCGCCGCCGTCGCCGCCGCCGGCACGCCCGTGTTCGCCTGGAAAGGCATGAGCGAGGAGGAGTTTTGGTGGTGCATCGAGCAGACGGTGCGCGGACCCGACGGCTGGACGCCCAACCTCATCCTCGATGACGGCGGCGACCTCACCAAGCTGATGCACGAAAAATACCCCGAGCTGCTGGCCGACGTCCGCGGCATCTCCGAGGAGACCACCACCGGCGTGCACCGGCTTTGGGACATGGCGCGCGACGGCACCCTTCTGGTGCCCGCGATCAACGTCAACGACAGCGTCACCAAGTCCAAGTTCGACAACCTCTACGGCTGCCGCGAGAGCCTGGTCGACGGGATCCGCCGCGGCACCGACGTCATGATGGCCGGCAAGGTCGCCGTCGTCGCGGGGTTCGGCGATGTCGGCAAGGGCTCGGCCGCTAGCCTGCGCAACGCCGGCTGCCGTGTCGTTGTGACCGAAGCCGACCCGATCTGCGCCCTGCAGGCGGCCATGGAGGGCTACGAGGTCCAGACGATGGAGAACGCGGCACCGCGCGGCGACATCTTCGTCACCGCCACCGGCAACGTCGACGTCATCACCATCGA
>CAXUIA010000086.1:0-588 GCA_964250835.1 uncultured Acetobacteraceae bacterium
GGTCTCGGGCGTGCGCCGTAGCGAGCCGCTCGACGCGGAGGTGGTGCTCGCGGCGGATCGGGTGGCGGGATGGGTGCGGCTTGCGCGGACGCCGCCCGGTCAGCGGCGGGTCGCGGTGGTGCTGTCAGACTATCCGGGGGTGACAGGCGCTTCGCACGCGGTGGGTCACGCGGTCGGGCTCGATAGTTTTGCGAGCGTGGCGGGCATCCTCGGATGGTTGCGCGAGGCGGGATACGACCTGGGGACAGAGTCCGGGCCCGGCCCGGATGAGCTGGTGCGCACGCTGCTGGCTTCGCGCCGTCGGTGGGCGCGGTTCGGTCGCGTGGTGATCGCGGTGCAGCCTGATCGTGGTGGGGCCTACCACGACACGGAGGCATCGCCGGGGCGAGGCTACGTTGCGTTCCACCGCTGGCTGCGTCGCATGGATGCGGTGGTGCATCTAGGCACGCACGGGACGCTGGAATGGCTGCCCGGAAAGGCGGTCGCGCTCTCGGCCGCGTGCTGGCCGGCTCGGCTGCTGCGGGGCACGCCGGTGATCTACCCGTTCATCGTCAACAATCCGGGCGAGGCGGCGGTCGCCAAGCGCCG
>CAXUIA010000086.1:598-1751 GCA_964250835.1 uncultured Acetobacteraceae bacterium
CTGACGCCGCCGCTGGTGGCGGCGGGGCTTTCGGGGGAGGCACGCGCGGTCGAGCTGCTGATCGACGAGCTGGCGTCGTGCGAGGGCATGGACCGGCGGCGGGCTGAGATGCTGCGGGCCGAGATCCTTGAGCGTGCTTCCGCGTCGGGATTGATGGCGGAAGCTGGAGCGGACGGGCTGGCGGGGCTGGACGCATATCTTTGCGACGTCAAGGAGATGCGGATCGCGGACGGGCTGCACGTGTTCGGCCGGGCGCCCGCCGGGCGAGAGGCGCTGCTCGAAGCGCTGGGACCAGGTTGCGAGGCGGCGCTCGACGCGTGCGCGGGACGCGAGCGGACGTCGCTGCTGGCAGCGCTTGACGGACGGTTCGTCGAGCCGGGGCCGGCGGGAGCGCCGAGCCGTGGACGCGTGGACGTGCTGCCGACGGGGCGGAACCTCACGAGCGTCGATCCTCGCGCGATCCCGACACGGTCGGCGGTCAGGCTTGCGGAGAGGACCGCGGAGGCCTTGCTCGCGCGCCACCTGCAGGATCAGGGCGAGCCGCTGCGCCGGCTGGTTCTAGACCTTTGGGGCAGTGCGTCGATGCGGACCGGGGGCGAGGATCTGGCGCTCGCGTTCGTGCTGATGGGCGCGGCACCGGTCTGGGACGACGGAACCGGGCGGGTGAGCGGGGTCGAGGTGGTGCCGGCGGCGCTGATGGACCGGCCGCGGGTGGATGTGACGGTGTGTCGGGGCTGTTCCGGGACGCGTTCGCCGGGCAGGTGACGCTGTTCGGGGCGGCAGTGCGAATGCTGGCGGCACGCGGCGAGGCCGGAGGCGGGCCGCGCGTGTTCGGGCCCGCGCCGGGACGGTTCGGGACAAGCGTCGATTGGCTGGCGGGGTCCGGCTTCGCGCATGATGCCGGGCGTGAGGCAGGCGAGGAGCTGGCGTTGCTGGCGGCGCAGGCGGACGCCTTCGTGCACCAGCAAGATCATCGCGAGACCGACATCCTTGATGGGCCGGAGCATGCGCTGCACGAGGGTGGGTTTGCGCGAGCGGCACGCACTCTGGGGGCGTTTCCCGCGCTTTATCACGTCGACATCGGGGATGGCGCACGGGTGCGGACGGTGGCCGAGGAGATCGCGCGGGTGGTGCGCGGGCGGCTCGCCAACCC
>CAXUIA010000086.1:1761-2862 GCA_964250835.1 uncultured Acetobacteraceae bacterium
ATCGGGGCGCGTCGGAGATGGCGCGCGGGGTGGAGGCGCTGGCGGATTTCGCGCGCGCGCTGCCGGAGCGGTTTGACCGGCAGTTCGACCTCGCGGCGGCGGCGCTGCTGGGGGACGAGGACAACTTGCGGTTCCTGGATAACGCCAACGTGGAGGCGCTGGAGGCGGTGCGTCGTACGCTGCGTGAGATGCGCGATGACGGGCTCTGGCAGTCGATGCGGAACGATATCGGCGAGATGGTCGGATGAGGGTGCGCGGGTGGTGTCCCGGGCTGCACGATCCGATGGAGAGCGGGGACGGGTGGCTGGTGCGGGTGCGGCCGCCGTTCGGACGGCTGTCGCTGGCGCAGGCGGTCGGGCTCGACGCGCTCGCCAAGTCGTGCGGAAACGGGCTCATCGAGATCACGTCGCGTGGGGCGCTGCAGGTTCGGGGGGTGCATGCGCACGCGCGTTTCGTGGAAGGGGTGTGCGGCCTGGGACTGGGCGAGCGTGACCCGGTTTGGGAGCGGCGCCGGCGGCTGATGGTGGCGCCGTTTGCGGATCCGATGCTGGTGGGGTGGGTCGAACAGGCGCTGATGCGTTGCGAGGCTGTCGACGAGTTGCCGGTGAAGTTCGTGGTGCGGGTGGATGACGGGCCGGTGTTGATCGCGGACGCGCCGGCGGACGTGTCGGTCTCGCGTGTTGGCGACGAGGTTCGAGGCGAGAGGGTTGGCCGGACTGGACGAGCCGCGGTGCTGGTGGGGCGAGTGTCCGGGGTGGACGCCGTGGCGGTCGCGCCGCGGTTTGGGCAGTTCGGGCTGGGCGAGCTGGCCTTGCTTGCTGCTCGGGCAGAGGGCGATTTGCGGGTAACGCCGTTCCGCTCGGTGATCGCGACGGGGGTCGCCGAGGGATTTGCGGACGGGCTGGGGATGATTACCGATCCTGGTGACCCATTCCTGTCGGTGTCGGCGTGCGTGGGGGCGCCGCGTTGCGTCTCGGGTATTGGTCCGGCGCGCGACGTGGCAGAGCGCTATGTCGGGTTGGGCCGGGTGCACGTCAGCGGCTGCGACAAGGGCTGCGGCCGTGTGAGCGATGCCCTGTTCGTGATCCCGGGGTCTGGGAC
>CAXUIA010000086.1:2872-4913 GCA_964250835.1 uncultured Acetobacteraceae bacterium
CCGCCGGTCCCCAACACCGCCGCGCTCCCAGGCGGCGCCACGCCCCGCCCGGCCGGAAGCTAGGGGGGGGGCGCGTTCTGCGCAAGCGAGAGAAGGCCGGGCGGGTCTGGGACCACCGGTCCCGGCGGGGTCCAGGGGCAGCGCCCTTGGCCTTAGATTGGATCCGCGACGGCGATGCGATCTACGCGCGCTCGTTTGCGATCATTCGCGCGGAGACCCGATTGGGCGGTCTGGACCCGGTCGAGGAGCGGTGCGCCGTTCGGATCGTGCATTCGTGCGGGATGGTCGACGTGGTGGACGATCTGCGGTTCACACCTGGTTTTGCGGTCCGGGCTAGGGATGCGCTGCGGGCGGGGGCGCCGATCCTGTGCGACAGCCGGATGGTGGCGGAAGGGATCACAAGGTCCAGGCTGCCGGCGGGGAACGAGGTGGTTTGCACGCTTGGCCATGCGCCGGTGGTCGGGACGACGCGGTCGGCGGCGGCGTTGGAGCAGTGGCGGCCGATGCTGGCGGGGAGCGTGGTGGCGATCGGGAATGCGCCGACGGCACTGTTTCGGCTGCTGGAGATGATCAAGGAGGGTGCGGGCGTGCCGGCTGGGATCATTGGCATGCCGGTGGGCTTTGTGGGGGCGGCGGAGAGCAAGGAGGCGTTGCTCGGTGCCGAGCTGCCGGCGTGCGTGGTGCGCGGCCGTCGCGGCGGGAGTGCGATGGCGGTCGCGTGCGTCAACGCGCTGGCAAGTGATCGGGAATGACCGGCGGTCTGCACATCGTGGGGGTCGGGCCGGGTGATCCGGAGCTGGTGACGATGAAGGCCGCGCGGATCATCGGGCAGGCGGACACGGTGGCCTATTTCGCCAAGCGCGGAGCGGCCGGGCATGCGCGGTCGATCGTCGCTCGATACCTGCCGGTTGGCGTGGATGAGTTGAGGCTGGAGTATCCGTTCACGACGGAGATCGCGGTCGGCGATCCAGCGTACCGGCACGGGATCGACGATTTCCACGATACGGTCGCGGCGGGGTTGGCGAAGCGGCTCGGCGCAGGACGTTCGGTGGTTTTGCTGTGCGAGGGCGATCCGTTCTTTTACGGGTCGTCGATGCATCTGTTTGATCGGTTGCGGGGGCGGTTCGCGGTCGAGGTGGTGCCGGGTATCAGCGCGATGAGCGGGGCATGGAGCGAGGCGAGGCTGCCGATCGCGCATGGGGACGACGTGCTGTCGGTCCTGCCGGGCACGTTGGACGACGAGGCGCTGCGCCGGCGGCTCGCGTCGTGCGACGCGGCGGTGGTGATGAAGGGGGGGCGCAACCTGCCGCGCGGGCGGGGCGGCCTTGGGGCGGTTAGACCATCAGTCCCAACCGGGGGGCGGGGGCTAGCAGGGTCAGAATGGGGGCTCGGCCGGCGGCAGGATCGGGCAGGTGATGCAGGACGCCGCAGCAGTCGATGTAGTCGAAGGGGCCGGAGGCGGCCGCAGGAAGGTCCGCGATGTCGGCGCGGACAAAGCTGATGTTTTGCAGTCCGCGTGTCGCGGCGCGGGCGGCGGCGATGGCCTGCGCCGCTCCCGACCGGTCGAGATGGGTAACGTGGCCAGGACGGCCGGATTGCTGCAGCTGGGTCGCGAGCATGATCGCGCCGTCGCCTGTGCCGGCGCCGGCGAAAAGTGCCCTGAGCGGCGTGGTGACGGGGCGGCGGGCACGGAAGACCCAGTGGTCGATTTCCCGCAGGTGGCTGGGGCTGCCGATGACGAGACGGCGACGCTCGTCGCGCGGGTCGCGTGCCGGGTAGGGAAAGGCTTCGTATTGGGCGGCGAGCGCCGCGTCGGCGTGGTCCACTCAGGCGAGCTGGGCAGCGTGGTGCGCGACGTGTTGGTCGACGAAGGATTGCACGAACCAATAGCTGTGATCGTATCCGTCCTGGACACGGAATGTGAGGTTCTGCCCGGAACGGGCGGCGGCGTCGCGCAGCGTCTCGCAGCGTAGCTGCGCGAGATAGGGATCGTGGCTGCCGAGATAGATCAGAATGGGTCCGGGAAAGGGTCGTTGAGCAA
>CAXUIA010000086.1:4923-9063 GCA_964250835.1 uncultured Acetobacteraceae bacterium
TCCCAGTGCCGCCACTCCGTTTCATCGGGACCGAAATAGCGTGCATAGGCGTTGCGGCCCCAGTCGGACACGGTCGGGTTGGCGATGGGCGCGAAGGCGGATAGCGAGCGGTAGCGGCCGGGATTGCGGAGTGCGGTGACGAGTGCGCCGTGGCCGCCCATCGAGAAGCCGGTGATGCCGCGGCGTTCGGGGTCGGCGTGGAAGTTGGCCTCGATCAGGTCGGGGAGTTCGCGGGCGACGTAGGTTGCCATGTCGTAGTGGGCGGACCAGGGAGCGGCGGTGGCCGTGACGTAGCAGCCGGCGCCGGTCCCGATATCGGCGGCGTCGTCTTCGCCCACGATTGCGGCGCCGCGCGGGCTGGTGTCGGGGAAGACGAGGATCAGGCCGCGCTCGGCGGCGTGTCGCTGGATGCCCGACTTTTGGGGAAAGTTCTCGTGGTTGGAGGTCAGACCGGCGAGGCAGGTCAGCGTGGGGCGCGGTCCCGATTGCGGCGGCAGGAAAAGGCCGAACTGCATGGTGGTGTGTGTGGCCGAGGATTGGTGGGACCAAACCTCCATGGAGCCGCCATGGCAAGCGGACCGGCTGATTTGTCGGAGGGACATAGTTTTCTCCCGGGGTCTGGGGCTTTAACCCCCAGCGGGGGGGTTGGGGCGTAGCCCCAACCTTTACCACGAGCGCCGAAACGGCTGTCTCGAACATCTCCGTGGTGAGCCGGCCAGTGTTCGTGTTGTAGCGGGACACATGGTAGCTGTCGGCCAGCAGGGTGCCGTCAGGCATTTCATGAATGGCGCCGTGGGCGAAGCGGTAGGCCGCGACGCGCAGGAGCTTGGCACGGAGTACGTTCTCGTGCGCCAGAGTGCCGAGAGCCAGGATGCCACGCAGGTCGGGCATCGCGGCAAGCTCGGCGGCGAGGAAGCGGTTGCAGGTGCGCGCCTCGGCCGGCGTCGGGAGGTTTGCCGGGGGCACGCAGCGCACGGCGTTGACGATCCGGCAGCCGGTCAGTTCGAGGCCGTCGTCGATGGCGGCGGCATAGGTTCCGCGCGCCAGACCGGCGGCGGTCAGGGTCTGATAGAGCAGCCAACCGGCGTGGTCGCCCGTGAAGGGGCGGCCGGTGCGGTTTGCACCTTTGACGCCGGGCGCCATGCCGACGACGAGGATCGGGGCATTGCGCGGCCCCCAGCTCGGGACGGGGGCATTGAACCAGGTGGGCTCGTCGGTCCGGTTGCGATGCCGGTAATCGACGAGGCGCGGACACAGCGGGCAGTCACAGTCAGGTTCGAGCGTGGGCGGCGAGGGGAGGCCTTTCATGCCTCCGAGTATGTGGCACAGTTCTCGAACGAGGGATCGCCCTCCGCCTGGCCGGAACGCGGGTTTGCGCGCGCTCGCGGGTCAGCTTGACGCCTCGTGAACTCGGGCGCGATCGCGGCAAGCTCGATGAACTGGTCGGCTTGGCGGCGGAGCTCGTCACCCGCCATCGGCGGTGAACTTCGCAGCGTGGAGATGACGGAGACGCGCACGCCCTGACGCTGCACGGCCTCGACCACGCGCCGGAAGTCAGAGTCGCCCGAAAACAGCACCGCATGGTCCATTCGGGGCGCCATCTCGAGCATGTCGGTCGCGAGCTCGATGTCCATGTTGCCCTTTACACGGCGTCGGCCGGTTGAGTCTGTAAACTCGCGTGCAGGCTTGGTGACGAGCATGTAGCCGTTGTAGGCGAGCCAGTCGGTGAGCGGCTTGAGGGGCGAGTATTCCTCGGTGTCGAGGATGGCTGAATAATAATAAGCGCGAACCACGTTGACCTTGCCGCGAAAGAATGCGAGCAGATTCCGGTAGTCGACCTCAAAACCGAGGTGACGCGACGCGGAATAGAGGTTGGCGCCGTCGATGAAGAGGCAAACGCGCTCTTCGGGAAGGAATATCATGCGGTCTGATCTCCAAGCGAATGATCAAAATGTCGCGCGCGGCGTTGCCGGTGAGGAAAACGTCCATTCACCAATCGTGATCGCGATTGGTTCCAATCTTGCGGGACCGTTTGGGCCGCCTCTTCACGCCTGCCGCCGCGCGGTCGCGATGCTCGCCGCACTGCCGGGCTGGCAGCAGATCGGGCAGTCGGACTGGTACGATACGGAGCCCGTGCCCAAGTCGATGCAGCCGAACTTCGTCAACGGCGTTGCGGTGTTCACGGCGGCCGAACCGATCGATCCGGTTTGGCTGCTGGCCATGCTGCAGCGGATTGAGGCGGAGGCGGGGCGGCCCCCGGTTGGACCAGCTCGGCCCGCAGGGACGCCGGACCCGCGAACGCTCGACCTCGACATCGTCACCCTGGGAGACATCATTCGGAGCAGCCCCGATCCGGTGCTGCCGCACCCGCGAGCGCATCTGCGCCGGTTCGTGCTGGAGCCGCTGCGTGACGTGATGCCTCATTGGCGGCATCCGATACTGGGTCTGTCGATTGCGGCGTTGTTGGCGGAATTGCCGGACGTGGGCACGCGACGCCTGAGGGTGGGCAGTGACCTTGCCGTGAGGGATATGGATTGATAGTCTAGATGGTTAATCAAGCGGCGGCGAGCGGAGGTTGAGCGCATGGCGCGCGTCACAGTGGAAGATTGTGTTGAGAAAATCCCGAACCGGTTCGAGCTGGTTCTGCTTGCGGCACAGCGAGCGCGCAACTTGTCGCGCGGCGAAGAGCTGACGATAGATCGCGACAACGACAAGAACCCGGTCGTCGCGTTGCGCGAAATTGCGGAGGAACGCGTCGGATTTGCAGCCCTCGAGCAGGACTTGATCAAGTCGTTGTCCCGCGCGCCCGAGCCCGAGCCCGCCGACGAGGAGGTGCTTGATCTGATCCCGACCGATCAGAATATCTTCGGCCTGCAGGACGTGTCGGCTGAGGAGGAGGCGGCGAACGCGATGGCCGATCTCTCGCCCGAGGA
The DNA here is from genome assembly GCA_964250835.1 of uncultured Acetobacteraceae bacterium. Classification (GTDB taxonomy): domain Bacteria; phylum Pseudomonadota; class Alphaproteobacteria; order Acetobacterales; family Acetobacteraceae; genus CAXTPV01. Next base: position 7,857 of record CAXUIA010000086.1, read on the forward strand.
TCTGGAAGCGGCGATCGAGGCGGAACTCGGGGGGAGGCGTCGCTGACGCGAGGCCCGCTCTCGGAGACTACCGCCCCAACCCAGCGCACCCACGCTCCCGATGGTCTCGGCGAGCGGCATATCAGCAACATCGGTCAGGCCCTGGCGGAAATTCCTCCGTCGGGCCTAATCCGCCGGATCACGGCGTACGACACGCGGGCCGACGTCGGCCTCGTGTCTCGCGCCTATGCGCTGGCAGCGGACGCGCACGCACGTCAGACGCGCGACAATGGCGATCCTTACATCACCCATCCGCTGGCCGTCGCCGGCATCCTGGCGGGGCTGAGGCTCGATACGGCGAGTATCGCGACGGGCCTTCTGCACGACACCATCGAGGACACCGGCGTGACGCACGAGGTGATCGCGTCGGGGTTCGGCGGCACGATCGCCGGGCTGGTGGACGGGGTGACGAAGCTGACGCGGCTCGAGCTGCAGTCGGACCGCACCAAGCAGGCCGAGAATTTCCGCAAGCTCGTGCTGGCGATGAGCCGCGACATCCGGGTGCTGATCGTCAAGCTTGCCGACCGGCTGCACAACATGCGCACGCTTCATTACGTGCGCGAGACCGAGCGGCGGACGCGGATCGCGCGCGAAACACTCGACATCTATGCGCCGCTTGCCGAGCGGATCGGCATGGACGCGATCAAGAGCGAGCTGCAAGACCTGTCGTTCGCGGTGCTCGAGCCGGAGGCGCGAAGCACGATCCAGGCGCGACTGAACTATCTGCGCGGGCATGGCGCCGACGTGATCGAGGAGGTGCGCGAGGAGCTGGTTCGGATCTGCCGCGAAGCCGGCCACACGGATGTCGACGTGTCGGGGCGGGAGAAGTCGGCGTTCTCGATTTGGGAAAAGATGCAGCGTCGCTCGGTCGCCTTTGAGCAATTGTCCGATATCATGGCGTTTCGTGTGCTCGTGCCGACGCGCGAGGAATGTTATGCGGCATTGGGCGCGGTTCATTCCGCCTTTCCGGTGATTGCCGGGCGGTTCAAGGATTATATCTCGACGCCGAAGCCCAACGGCTATCAGAGCGTGCACACGGGTGTCACGCTGCGGCACCCGCGCAACCAGAAGATCGAAATCCAGATACGCACGCCGGAGATGCACGACATCGCCGAGAACGGGGTCGCGTGTCATTGGCACTACAAGGGCGGGATCGTAGAGGGCTCGC
>CAXUIA010000087.1:0-3343 GCA_964250835.1 uncultured Acetobacteraceae bacterium
AGCCCCAGGGGCACCTCGATCGCCCGGGCCCCGGCGGACCGGACGGCGGCGGCGGTCGCGTCCCGGTCGGTGACCTCGAAATACTCCGTGTGGAGCGTGGCGTCGGGGAGGCGCTGGCGCAGAGCGGCGAGAAGATGGGCGCCCATGAAGCCCTGGGCGCCGGTGATGAGGATGGAGAGGCCGATCACGAGGAGGCGAGTTTGGCCCGGTGGCGGGCGAGGTCGGCCTCGACCATTTCGATCGCCAGATCTTCCAGCGTGCTGACGGGTTGCCAGCCGAGGCGCTGGTGGGCCTTGGCGGCGTCTCCGCAGAGGACGTCGACCTCGGCGGGGCGGATCAGGCCGGGACTGGTGCGGATGTGCCGGGCGGCGTCGAGGCCGGCGTGGTTGAAGGCGAGATCGCAGAACTCGCGGATGGTGGCGCTGCGGCCGGTGGCAACGACGTAATCGTCAGGTTCGTCCTGCTGAAGCATGCGCCACATCGCGTCGACATAGTCGCGCGCGTGACCCCAATCGCGGCGGGCATCGAGATTGCCGAGTACGAGATCTCCGGACAAGCCGAGCTTGATGCGGGCAACGCCGTCGGTGATCTTGCGGGTGACGAACTCGATGCCGCGCAGCGGGCTCTCATGGTTGAAGAGGATGCCGGACGAGGCATGCAGGCCGAAGCTCTCGCGGTAGTTGACGGTCATCCAGTGGGCGTAGAGCTTGGCGGCGGCGTAGGGGCTGCGCGGATAGAAGGGCGTGCGCTCGTTCTGGACGGGTGCTTGGATCTTGCCGAACATCTCGGAGGATGACGCCTGATAGAAGCGGGCGATAGGGTGGGCGATGCGCACGGCTTCGAGCAGGTTGGCGGCGCCTATGCCGGTGACGGTGCCGGTGAGAAGCGGCTGTTGCCAGGAGGCTGCAACGAAGCTCTGCGCGGCCAGGTTGTAGATCTCGTCGGGCCTTGTCTTCTCCACGACGCGGATCAAGCTGGACAGGTCGGTGAGGTTGCCGTCGATCAGGTCGACCCGGTCGATGGCGCCGATCCAGCGCAGACGTTCGCCGATGACGTCGGAGGAGGCGGAGCGGCGGATCAGCCCATGAACGGTGTAGCCCTTGGCGAGCAGGAGGGTGGCGAGATAGGCGCCGTCCTGTCCGGTGATGCCGGTGATGAGAGCGCTTGGCATGGAACGGTTCCGGACGCAGGCGGTGTAGCGGGGCCGTAATGTGGCGAGGTCCGAATGGTAGCGGCGGACGGATTTGAACCGCCGACCAAGGGATTATGATTCCCCTGCTCTACCGCTGAGCTACGCCGCCATTCGATCGAGCGCGCCCAGGTATCGCCGGGCTCGCGTGGTGTCAAATACCCAAGGAGTGTTCGTTGTCCATCACTCGGCTTTACGTGCAGACGCTTGCGCGGATCAGGGACGCGCTTGACTGGATGCCGGCGACGCTGGCGTCGGTGCTGATCCTGTTGCTGGCGGCGCTGTTCGCGCTCGTATTGCACCGGATCGTGACCAACACGCTCCTGCGGCTGCCGGGCGTGCAGGGCCGGTTTCTGCGGTCGTTCATCAAGCGTATCCGGGCGCCGCTGCGATGGTTCTTCGTGATCGCGGCGGTGGTGACGGCGCTGCCGGTGGCTGGGTTCTCCGACAGCACGGAGAACACGATCGGGCAGGTCCTATTGGTCTGCCTGATCCTGCTGGTCGGCTACACGGCGGTGCTGGCCGCGGGGATTGCCACCGAAAGTTATCTGACGCGCCTGGTGATGGACCAGGAGGACAATCTGGTCGCGCGCAAGCAGGCGACGCAGATCCGGCTGCTGACACGCTCGGCGGATATCCTGATCGTGCTGGTGACGCTTGCGACCGCACTGATGACGTTCGAACCGGTGCGCCAGTATGGGGTGAGCCTGTTCGCGTCGGCGGGTGCGGCGTCGCTGGTGGTCGGGTTGGCGGCGCGGCCGCTGCTGACGAACCTGATCGCGGGTGTGAAGATCTCGGTCAAGCACCAGATCATGATCGAGGACGCGGTGATCGTGGAGGGCGAGTGGGGCTGGGTCGAGGAGATCAGCGCCACCTACGTGGTGGTTCGGCTGTGGGACTGGCGGCGGATGATCCTGCCGATCTCGTATTTCCTGGAAAAGCCGTTCCAGAACTGGACGCACTCGTCGGCGTCGCTGATCGGGACGGTGTTCCTCTATGCGGACTACCGTGTGCCGGTGCCGCGCCTGCGCGAAAAGCTGATTGAGTTTGCTCGCGCGAGCCCGCTCTGGGATGGCAAGGTGGTCAATCTCCAGGTCAGCGACGCGTCGGAGCGGACGCTGCAGATCCGGATGCTGGTGTCAGCGCGCAACGCGCCGCAGACGTGGGATCTACGCTGCGAGATACGCGAAAAGATGATCGGCTGGATCCAGTCGGAAATGCCGGAGATGCTGCCGCGCGACCGTCTGGACGTCACCGGCCATGGATTGGAGTTGGGTCAGGCGTCCGCGGCCTCTTGAGATTCCGCCTGGCGGTCATCGCCGCTGGACGGGATCAGCGGATCGGGCTGGTCGTCGTCCATCTGTTCGTTCTGCAGATCAAGATGGCTGGTACGGCGCTGATGATTGGCCTGGCCCTGGCTGTTCTGCGACCCGGCATGTTGAGGCTGGGCTTGCTGGCCGTAGGGCTGGCCCTGGTGTTGGCCCTGACCTTGGGGCTGACCGTTGGGCTGGTTCTGATGGGCGGCCTGAGCCATGGCGTTGAGGATGCGGAAATAATGTTCGGCGTGCTGGAAGTAGCTTTCGGCCATGACGCGGTCGCCCGAGCTGGTCGCGTCGCGCCCAAGCTGGAGATATTTCTCGAAAAGCTGTTGGGCGGTGCCCCTGATCCGCAGATCCGGACCGCTGCTGTCGAACACATGGTTGCGGTTGAGCGGGATGTTGCCGTTGTGATGGCGGATGGGCGAGCCGACGCCGCCACCTCCCGAACGATGGTTGCGGCCGCGCATGCGTTTCATGTTCATCGTTTTGCCGATATGCTTTCCTGTTGGCAGACAGCGCTGCTTTGTCTGTCGGTGTGCTGCCTGGCCGACGCGCCATACGCGAAGACCGGCTCCTGTTCTGTTTCGAGCTGCCGGCCGATGCAAGGTCATGGTCCGACCGCGATGCGACCCGCAGACGACGATCAGTTCCGTCCTGGAGTTGACCGGCGGCCCGGTATTTTTCGCCGCGGGCGGACCCTAGCCAAGGCTGACCGGCCTGCCAACAGTTTTCCGACAGCTCGTGCCAAACCCCGCCTCGCGCGCTAGCACGATCGCGCGCTGAGCACCGGACAAGTCGGACTGATAACGGACGAGCGCAAGGCCCGCTGCCTGGG
>CAXUIA010000087.1:3353-4111 GCA_964250835.1 uncultured Acetobacteraceae bacterium
TCGCCAGTCCGTCCGGGGCGAGCAGGGCCGGCAGCTCAGGGATGAGATGGCGATAGGAGTGGAGGCCGTCGGGGCCGCCATCGAGGGCGGAGGCAGGTTCGTGGCTAGCGACTTCGGGCATGAGAGACGTAATTTCGGCGGTCGGAATGTAGGGCGGGTTGCAGAGGACGAGGTCGAAGCCGCCGGCGAGGCTTGCCGACCAGTCGGCGCAGATGAAAGAGGCGCGCTCCGAAAGGGTGTTTCGGGCGGCGTTGCCTTGCGCGAGGCGGCAGGCGGCCTCGCTGCGGTCGACGCCGATACCGTAGGCCCAGTTGAACTCGGACAACGCTGCGAGAAGGAGGCAGCCGGTGCCGCAGCCGAGATCGAGGATGGCGCGGACGGCGCGGCGGTCCCGCAGCGCGATCGCGGCCTCGATCAGCGACTCCGAGTCGGCTCTGGGGATGAGGGTCGCGGGACTGACGGCGACGTCGAGTGTCCAAAAGCCGGTGCGGCCGGTGATGAAGGCGAAGGGCTCGCGGGCGGCTCGACGGGCGACGAGATGGCGGACTTGGCTGGGCCGGACGAGCTGGTTGGCGGGCAGGCGGCGCAGTTCGTCAGGGGTGAGACAGAGCGCATGCGCCAGCAGGAGGCGGGCTTCGCGTCGCGGGTCGTCGATCCCCGCGCGGGCGAGATCGGCGGCGGCTTGATTGATGAGGACGCTGACGGCGACCTCCCCTTCCCCCGCGGCGTGGTCGGACGCAACTTCATCGGTCATGAGG
>CAXUIA010000087.1:4121-8938 GCA_964250835.1 uncultured Acetobacteraceae bacterium
GTCATGAGGATCTGGCTTGTCTGCCTGTTGCTTGCCTGGCCCGCTTTGGCGGCCGGCGCGCGATTTACCATCACCGACCAATTGGCGCCGCAGGAGGTGTCGGAGAACACCGAGTTCTATCTGGACGGCAAGCTGCTCGGGCAACTCCACCTCGATCGCAAGACGCGGATGCAGGTCATTGATGCATCGGTCGACGACCCGGATGGCTCGCACGTGTACGCGCTGTGCGGGGAGATCACGGTGGCGCGCGCGGATGGCCGGACGGAGACGCACGAGGTCAACAGCACGGGGTATATGTCGGACGTGAGCGGGCGCGACTTCCAGGCGCTGGGGGCGTCGGACTTCACGTTCTTCTACCTGATGGATACGACGCCCGGGCGGATCCTGCCCAAGCCGCTGCATGGGCGGTCCTCGCTTTGCCATCCGCCGCTGTCGTGACTGTCCACGGGGCGGGTCTGGAGGCGCTGCCCCCAGCGGGGTCCAGGGGCGGAGCCTCTGGCCAGGCTGGTTTCTCATGCCGGGCGTTCGCGCCAACTTGAAATTCGTGGAGTCAGGTGAGGGTGATGACGCGGTCGGCACGGTGGCGTCCGCGCGCGATCAGCCGGGCGTTGGGGGCGTCGGTCTGATCGATCCAGCCGCGGGCGGCGTCGGGCGTGCGGCCGTGGGCGACATGGCGCGCAAGCAGACGCTGATCGCGGACGGCCTCGTCGAGATCGACATACCAGACGAGATCGAGCAGCGGGCGGACGCGCTCCCAGCCGTCGGTGTCATGCAGCAGGTAGTTGCCCTCGGTGATGACGAGCGCGTCGCGCGGGATCGGGATCGCATTGGCGATCGGCTCCTCGATCTCGCGACGGAACTCGGGTGCGTAGACGAGGGGCTCGGCGTTGCGTCGCAGGCGTTCGAGGAGAGCCACGTAGCCGCCGACGTCGAAGGTGTCGGGCGCGCCCTTGCGGGCGGCGCGGCCGAGACGGTCGAGCTCGCGCTGGGCGAGATGGAAGCCGTCCATCGGGACCACCGCCACGCGGCCGGGGAACTCGGTGGCGAGGTAGTCGGTGAGCGTGCTCTTGCCGGCGCCTGGTGGACCGGTGATGCCGAGGATCGTGCGCATTCGGTTTGGTAGGCCGTCAGGGGAATGCGGGCTAGACTTGGAGGTAGCGCTTACCCGCTGATCCCTTCGGCGAGCAGGCTGTGGCTCGAACAACCGGTCACGCACGACGGTGTCGAGGTCATGAGGCGGCGCTGAATGGCGCGGCGCGATGCGGGTCAGACGTGAGCCGCCGAAGCGCTACTGCTGGGCCGCGAGAAGGGCGGTCTGTTCATCGGTGACGAGAGCGTCGATGATGTCGTCGAAGTCGCCCTGCATGACGCGGTCGATCTTGTGCAGGGTGAGGTTGATCCGGTGGTCGGACACGCGGCCCTGCGGGAAGTTGTAGGTGCGTATCCGCTCGGAGCGGTCGCCGGTGCCGACCTGGCTCTTGCGATCCGCCGAACGGGTGGCGGCGAGGCTGGCGCGCTGCTGCTCGTAAAGGCGGGCGCGCAGGATCTTCATTGCCTTGGCGCGGTTCTTGTGCTGGCTGCGCTCCTCCTGCATCGCGACCACGATGCCGGAGGGAACGTGGGTGATGCGGACGGCGCTTTCGGTCTTGTTGACGTGCTGGCCGCCGGCGCCGGACGCTCGGTAGACGTCGATGCGCAGGTCGGTTTCGTTGACGTCGACGTCGACCTCCTCGGCCTCGGGGAGCATGGCGACGGTGACGGTCGAAGTGTGGATGCGGCCCTGGCTTTCGGTCGTGGGGACACGTTGGACGCGATGGACGCCTGACTCGTATTTCAGGCGGGCGAACACGCCGCGGCCGTTGATGTCGGCCATCGCACCCTTCAGGCCGCCCAATTCGTTCTCGTCGAACTCCAGGGTCTCGAAGCGCCAGCCTTTGGCTTCGGCGTATTTGCGGTAGGCGTCGAAGAGTTCGCGGGCGAACAGGCCGGCCTCGTCGCCACCGGCGGCAGGGCGGATTTCCAGGATCGCGCTGCGGTCGTCGGCCTCGTCGCGCGGCAGCATCGCGAGGGCGATGGCGTGACGGAGTCGGGGGATGCGATCGGTCAGGCCGGCGAGTTCCGCTTCGGCGAGCTCGCGCATTTCGGGGTCGGCCAGGAGGCGTTCGGCGTCGCGCTGGGCGGATTCTGCGGCTCTCAGCTCGGTGATCCTGGCGACGATCGGCTCCAGCTCGGCATATTCCCTTGAGGCGCGGTTGAAGGTCTCACCGGCTAGACCGCTTGAAAGATCGTGCTGGAGCTCTTCAGCCCGCATCACGATGCGGTCGAGGCGCTCGTCAAGCATGGGAGGGTTCGGTCCTGGACCCGCCGGGGCCAGCAGCCCCGGACCCGCTCGGTTGGCGTGTTGCCAGGAGTGCGACAACGAAGCGGGGGAGTTCTTCGGCGGACACTTCGGTTTGGTGGCCGGTTTCCATTGATTTCACGGAGACTTTGCCTTCCGCCAGAAAGACCGCGGCAATGGCGCCCGACCTGTTGGCGCGCTCCAGGCGTATGCGGGCATTGCCGCGGAACGCCATCTCGGCGCGAAGGCCGGCTCGGCGAAGCCTTGACAGTGCCCGGATCGCGTCCGGTTCGGAGGCTTCGTCCATGGGAATGACGGCGATCGATTCCGGAGAGGTTGCGGGCTGGTCCAGCAGGAGGGACAGGCGCTCGATGCCGGCGGCCCAGCCGATTGCGGGTGTGGGCGGACCGCCGATCTCGGCGATCAGGCCGTCATAGCGGCCGCCGGCGAGCACCGTGCCTTGGGCGCCCAGGGCGTCGGTCGTGAACTCGAAGGCGGTGTGGCTGTAGTAGTCGAGACCGCGGACGATGTTGGGGTTTTCGACAAAGGCGACGTCGAGAGTGGCGAGGTGTTCGCGCAGGCGGTCCCAGAAGGCGCGTGCGGCGCCGGTCAGGTGAGCGTGAACGGTGGGGGCGTCGGCGACGAGCGCACGGTCGCGTTCGTCCTTGCTGTCGAGGATGCGCAGAGGATTTCGCTCCAGGCGGGCTTGGCTCTCGGTCGAGAGGGCGTCGCGATGACGTGCGAAGTGGGCGACGAGTGCTTCGCGCCAGGCGTGGCGGCTTTCGGCGTCGCCGAGAGTGTTGAGTTCGAGCCTGGTGTGACCGGTGAGGCCGAGTGCGGCCAGGATATCGCGGCCGAGCGCGATGGTCTCGGCGTCGGCGAGCGGTTCGGCGGGGCCGATGAGTTCGGCGCCGATCTGGTGGAACTGGCGGTAGCGGCCTTTCTGCGGGCGTTCGTAGCGGAACATCGGGCCGGCGTAGAAAACGCGCTGTGGCAGGCTTTGGGTAAGGCCGTTGGTGACGAGCGCGCGGCAGATGCCGGCGGTGCCCTCCGGGCGCAGCGTCAGGCTATCGCCGCCGCGATCGGCGAAGCTGTACATTTCCTTGGTGACGACGTCGGTTGTGTCCCCGAGCGAACGGGCGAAGAGATCGGTGGGTTCGAAGATCGGGGTCTGCCATTCGTCGAACCCGTAGGCGTAGGCGATCCGGCGCGCGGTCTCGGTCACGAGACGATGACGCCGCATGTCCTCCCCAATGATGTCGTGAGTGCCCCTCGCCCGCTGCATTTTTATATGCGGGTCTGGGGGCGCCGCCCCCAGTGGGGTCCAGGGGTCACGTCGAAGACGTGCGTGGAACGCATGATGCCCCTGGTCACTCGGCGGCGACCAGCTCGTTCTCCCCGCGGATACGCTCGACCCGGGCTTCGACGAGGTCGACGATGTGGTCGATCATGCTTTCGGTCGAGGTCGTGTGATCCTGCTTGCCGGCGGCGTAGACCATGTGGCGGCCGGAGCCGCCGCCGGTGACGCCGAGATCGGTCATCAGCGCCTCGCCGGGGCCGTTGACCACGCAGCCGATGATGGAGAGCGTGACGGGGGTGGAGATGTGGGCGAGGCGGTCCTCGAGCTTGGCAACGGTGTTGATGACGTTGAAGCCCTGCCGGGCGCAGGACGGGCAGGAGATGATTTTTACGCCGCGGTGGCGGATGCCGAGCGATTTGACGAGTTCCCAGCCGACATGGACCTCTTCCTCGGGTTCGGCGGAGAGGGAGACGCGGATGGTGTCGCCGATGCCGGCCCAGAGCAGGGCGCCGAGGCCGATGGCGGACTTGACGGTGCCGGCGCGTTTGCCGCCTGCCTCGGTGATGCCGATGTGGAGCGGGTGGTCGCACTGGTCGGCGAGCTGCTGGTAGGCGGCGACGGCGAGGAAGACGTCGGACGCTTTGACGCTGATCTTGAACTCGTGGAAGTCGTGGTCCTGCAGGATCTTGGCGTGCTCGAGTGCTGACTCGACGAGGGCTTCGGGGTTGGGCTCGCCGTACTTTTCGAGGAGGTGGCGCTCGAGCGAGCCGGCGTTGACGCCGATGCGGATCGAGCAGTTGTGGTCGCGGGCGGCACGGACGACCTCGCGGACGCGCTCGGGGCTGCCGATGTTGCCGGGGTTGATGCGCAGGCAGGCGGCACCGGCCTGGGCCGCCTCGATCGCGCGTTTGTAGTGGAAGTGGATGTCGGCCACGATCGGGACGTTGACCTCGTGGACGATCTCGGCGAGTGCGGCGGTGCTTTCGACGTCGGGGCAGGAGACGCGGACGATGTCGACGCCGGCCAGTTCGGCGCGGCGGATCTGGGCGATCGTCGCCTGCGCGTCGTGGGTGAGCGTGTTGGTCATGGTCTGGATGGTGATCGGGGCGTCGCCGCCGACCGGCACGCGGCCCACGTGGATCTGGCGCGAGGGACGGCGCGTGATCTGCTGGTAGGGCC
>CAXUIA010000088.1:0-3923 GCA_964250835.1 uncultured Acetobacteraceae bacterium
GCGTTGAGGGCAACGCCGGTCCGGCTCGGGGGCGAGCCGATGCTGCTCGACCCGTCCGGGCTGCTGGTGTGGCCGGGCGAGCGGCTGGTGGCGGTGGCCGACCTGCATCTGGAGAAAGGGAGCGCGAAGGCGCGTTCGGGATCGCTGCTGCCGCCTTGGGACAGCGCGTTGACGCTGGAACGGCTGTGGGCCGCGTGCGCACGTCACCAGGCTTTGGTTCTGGTGGCGGTCGGCGACAGTTTTCACGACGGATACGGCGCGTGCCGGATGACGGTGCGCGATCGGGCGCTGCTGCAGTCGCTTACCGATACGTTTCGGGTCGTGTGGGTCGCGGGCAACCATGATCCGGACCCGACGGGGGTGCCGGGGGAGGCGGTGTCGGTGTTCCGGGCCGGGCCGCTGCTGTTCCGGCATGAGGCGCGCGCGCGGCCGCGGCATGGAGCGGGCGAGGTCGAGGTGTGCGGGCACCATCATCCGAAAGCCCTGGTGGCCACGCGTGGCGGCGGGGTGAGCCGCCCGTGCTTCGTCGCGTGCGCGTCGGGATCGCGGCTGATGCTGCCGGCCTTCGGCACCTACACCGGCGGGCTCGACGTGACTGATCCGGCGATCGGTCGATTGTTCCCATCGGGGGGACGGGTTTTCCTGACCGGGGCTGAGCGGCTGTTCGGGTTTGATCTCCCTGAAATGACAAGCTGACCAACGTGAAGGATCGACCGGCGCGCCGGCGCGTTGTCGGGTGGAGGTTGGCTGATGAGCAAGACTGCAATCATGTGGTTCCGCAACGACCTGCGGGTTGCGGACAATGCTGCCCTTCGGGCGGCATGCGCCGAGGGGTCGGTGCTGCCGGTTTTCGTGCTCGACGACGAGCTCGGCGGGCGCTGGGCGCTGGGCGGCGCCCATCGCTGGTGGCTGCACGAAAGCCTGACCTCGCTGGGCGCTTCGCTGTTGCAAGCGGGAGCGCCGCTGGTGCTGCGTCGTGGCGAAGCGGCGCAGATCGTGCCGGCGCTGGCGCGTGAAGTTGGAGCCGGGTCGGTGCATTGCGGATGGGCGCACGAGCCGGCGGTTCGCGCGCTCGACGAGGCGGTGGCGGCGGCGCTGCCGGATGGCTGCCGGATGGAGCACCACCGGGTCGCGACGCTGTTCGGTTATGAGGACGTGCGACCCAAGACGGGCGGCTGGTTCGGTGGCTACACGCCGTGTGCGCGCGCCTGCCGGGCGCAGCCGGCGCCCGCCGTACCCGAGCCGGCACCAGATAAGATCAAGGGTGTTGGCAAGGTCGCGAGCGACCGGCTCCAACAATGGGGTCTGCTGCCGACCAAGCCCGATTGGTCCGGCGGGCTGCGCGAGACCTGGACGCCCGGAGAGGAAGGGGCCGCGCGCCGGCTGACCTCGTTCCTTGCCGAGCATCTCGACGATTACGGCGCTGAGCGCGACCGGCCGGGCAATCCGGACGGGACGTCGATGCTGTCGCCGCACCTGCACTGGGGTGAGCTGTCGCCGAACCAGGTTTGGCACGCGGCGCGTGCGGCGAAGGGACGCGGCCGGGAGAAGTTCGAGAACGAGCTGCTCTGGCATGATTTCGCGGCCTACCTGCTTTGGCACAATCCGGAGATCCCGGACCATCCAATGCATGAAGCCTTTGATGCGCTGCCCTGGCGGCGGGATGCCACGTCGATGCGTGCCTGGCAGCAGGGACGGACCGGCGTGCCGATCGTGGACGCCGGGATGCGCCAGCTTTGGCAGATTGGTTGGATGCACAACCGGGTGCGAATGATTACGGCCTCGTTCCTGGTCAAGCACCTGCTGATCGCCTGGCAGGATGGCGAGGCGTGGTTCTGGGACACGCTGGTCGACGGCGATCTCGCGACCAATGCCGCGAGCTGGCAGTGGATCGCAGGGACTGGGACGGACAACCAGCCGTTCTTTCGTGTGTTCAATCCGCTGACGCAGGCCAAGAAGTTCGACCCGGAGGGCGCCTTTGTCCGTCGCTGGGTGCCGGAAGTGGCAAAGTTGCCGGACCGGTATGTGCACGCACCCTGGGAGGCGCCCGACGCGGTGCTGGAAGAGGCGGGGTTGCGGCTCCAGCACGACTACCCGCGGCCGATCGTGGACCTCAACGAGGGTCGTGACCGGGCACTCGCCGCGTTTCGCGACCATGTCCGAGGCAAGAGGGCTGCTTGAACGGACGGAGCTTGCCGCCCGACAGGCTGCTTCGTGTAGTGGGCGACGTCCATGGCGACAGCGTGGCGTTCGCGCACGCGATCGAGACCGACCGTTTCGTGGTGCAGCTCGGCGACCTCGTTGATCACGGGCCCGACAGTGCGGGCGCGCTTCGGCTGGCCTGCCGGCTGATTGACGAGGAACGTGGACTGTTCCTGCTCGGCAACCACGATCGCAAGCTTGGCAGGGCGCTCTCGGGGCACCGGATGCGGCCTGATCCGGCGCTGGAGGCGACGCTGGAGCAACTTGACGACGGTCTGCGGACACGCGCGCTCGACGAGATCGGGCATGCGCCGGCGTGGCTGCGGCGCGGCTCGATGTTCTTTGTCCATGGCGGGTTTCACACCGGCATGCTGTCGCAGCCCGCGCCGCCCGGGCTCGGGCGGGTGGACCATCTGCTGTCGCGGGCGCTGTTCGGGGAGACAACGGGACGCATGCAGACCGATGGCTATCCGGTGCGTGTGACGCACTGGGTGGACCGGATCCCGTCCGGCATGACGGTCTATTGCGGGCATGACCGGCGAAGCGAGGACGGGCGACCGGTGATCTTTCAGGGCAGGCGCGGTGGGACGGCGGTGTTTATCGACACGGGGGCCGGCAAGGGCGGTCATCTTTCGTGGATCGACTTGCCGGCCTGAGGCGATGTTGGTTTGATCACGCGATGAACGATGACGAGGCGATGGGAGAGTTGCGGCGGCTGCGCGGCAGCATCGACAACATCGATGCGGCGCTCGTCCATATCCTCGCCGAACGGTTTCGCTGCACGCAGCAGGTCGGAGCTTTGAAGGCGCGACACGGGATGCCGGCGGCCGATCCGGCACGAGAGGCCGAACAGGTGGCGCGGTTGCGGGCGCTGGCCATCTCGGCACGGCTCGATCCGGACTTCGCCGAGAAGTTTCTGGCATTCGTCATTCGCGAGGTGATCCGCCATCATGCGGCGGCCGCGGCAGCCGCGACCTGATCGGGCGGCTGCGCGTGGAAGGTATCTTCGATCGATTTGGTGAGGGTCCATCGCATGGCGCAGCTGCTGCTACTTCGACACGCCAAGTCATCGTGGGACGATCCGACGTTGCGCGATCATGAACGGCCGCTCAATCCGCGCGGCGAGCGGTCGGCGCGCGCGATGTCGAACGCGTTCGCCATGCTTCGGCTCGCCCCTGATTTGGCGCTGGTCAGTTCAAGCCTGCGCACGCGCCAGACGTTCGAGCTGCTGCGGCTGATGACGGAGGCGATGGAGGTCGACATGACCGACCGGCTGTATCTTGCCGACGCGGAGACGATCCTCGACCGGTTGCGCGAGGTGCCGGAGGGCGTGCGCAGCGTGCTGGTGGTGGGCCACAATCCGGGGCTCTACGATACGGCGATCGAGCTGGTGGGGCGCGATCCGGCAGCGCGGCCGGAACCGCCGGTCTCGCGGCTGTTGGACGGTTATCCGACGGCCGCGCTGGCGGAGTTCACCGTCGAGGTGCCCTGGACGGCGCTCGGCGCGGGCGCGGGCAAGCTGGTGCGCTTCCAGCGGCCGGAAGATTTCGAGCCGCAAACCTCTTCCCGGAACATCTAGGCGATTGGGCACGATCGAGTTCGAGCTTTCGCCTCAGAATGCGGGCCGGCTGTTCCGCCACCGTGCGATCGCGGCGCGCCGTGCAGGGCGTAGCAGGAGCGAACCGCTGTTGGTCGCCTGGCACGAGGCGGGCCGGCCGGAC